>JAZOVZ010000086.1:0-114956 GCA_045658965.1 Eubacteriales bacterium | reverse complement strand
GCCAGCGGCGTCTCATAACCAACTGTGCTGTAAATATATCCAACGAATATGCATCACCTTTGTCCGGATGCCTTAAAACAACAGCCTCTTCTGTATAATCGCCTATTTCTTGATGATGTATTTTACATGCAATAAACTCTTTTTTTGACACACCCTCAATGCTGTAATACTCATGCGTTCCCATGAACTTCTTTGGACGAATTACTTTATCCGCCTTTTCCCAGATCACGTTATAGTCAAATGCTTCATATTCAGATATTTTTCTTTTACTCATATGACACCCGCTTAAGCATGGCAGCAAGAGGCAAAGAGCAACAAATAGCGTAACATATTTTTTCATTGTAACTATCCACTCCTTATTGATAACGTTTATTAACATAGGGAATCGTCGACTTTGACACGGAAGTTTTTGTCCCTTCACCTATATAGACGCTTTTTTTTGCAAATAGTTTCCGTTTTTTTTGAATTTTTTTTAAAAAATATTTCTGAATTCAAATCTTTGCTTTGAGTGTTGCGTTTTCGTATATATTGTAACATAAAATGGCGTATTTGTCAAGCCTGCGTGCTTGGGCGGGCTTATGCTTGCGCTTACAACACCGAGACGCAAAGTATTCACTTTATGCAAATAAATATGCATAATTGTGTTGACTTTTCTCGCGCGGGGGTGTATAATAATATAGATTATAATGTCTACTTATACCCATTACGTGCGAAAGGAAACAATTATGGCACAACAAAGCAGAAAAATGCAAAGAGAAGCAGTATTTTCACTGCTGTTTGAAAGAGATTTCAGACGTGACGAGACCCCCGAGGAGGTGTTTGCAACCTGGTGTGAGCAAAACGGTGAGCCCGAGGGCAATTACGTAAAGGACACCTTTTTTGGCGTTTGCGAAAAGCAGGACGAGATCGACGCGACCATTGAGCGTCACTCCAACGGCTGGAAGGTTGCAAGACTGACCCGCGTGTCGCGTGCGGTCATTCGTCTGTGCGTATACGAAATGGCATACGTGACCGACGTTCCCGCAACCGTTGCCATCAACGAGGCAATCGAGCTTTCCAAGAAGTATGACGACGACAAGGCACGCTCCTTTGTCAACGGTGTACTCAACGGCATTAAGGCAGAGTATGACGCAAAGTAAGCCCGTATGCTTTGTCGGCTTTGATACCAGCAACTATACCACCTCTGCAGCGGTATGCACCGCCGAGGGGCAGGTGATTGCCAATATCAAAAGCCCTTTGCCCGTGGAGGCGGGTGCTTGCGGTCTGCGGCAGAGTGACGCGGTGTTTGCGCACCTGAAAAACCTGCCCGACGTTTGTGAGCAGCTGCGTGCCGTCACTGCCGACTATACCGTGGCTGCGGTGGGGTATTCCGCCTTTCCGCGTGACGCCAAGGATTCCTATATGCCTTGCTTTTTGGCGGGCAAGACGGCTGCGACCTCGTTTGCAGCCGCACTTGGCGTGCCGCTGTATGCGTTCTCGCATCAGAACGGGCACATCATGGCGGCAGCGTATGCATCGGGGCAGATGGAGCGGCTGATGCAAGCCCCCTTTATTGCCTTTCACGTGTCGGGCGGCACCACCGAGGCGGTGCTTGTCACGCCCGAGCAGGGCAGTATTGGGAGCGTTACCTTGGTTGGCGAGACGGCTGACCTCAACGCAGGACAAGCCATCGACCGCATCGGCGTTGCCATGGGGCTGTCTTTTCCGTGCGGACGCGCGCTGGAGCTGCTGGCAGCAGGGGCTTCGGGCAAGATTCCCAAGCCGCGCGTCAGCGTCAAGGGCAGCGTGTGCAATCTTTCGGGGCTTGAAAACCTTGCCTTGAAGCTGTATAACATGACAGGCAACAAGGCGTTGACCGCTGCGTACACCCTGGATTTCGTGGCTGCAACGCTCTCGCAGATGACCGAGAACATTCTTGCAGAGCACGGCAGAATGCCCGTGCTGTATGCTGGCGGTGTCATGAGTAACTGCCGCATCCGCGAGAGACTCGAGCGCAAGTTCCACGCCTATTTCGGCGCGCCCGCATTTTCTGCGGATAACGCCGCAGGCACAAGCCTTTTGTGCCGCAACAAATTTCTGCAGGAACACAATGAAAATTGAAATTTGCCTTTGGGCAAATTTCTACCACAACGTTCCGCTTAGCGGAACATATCACTCGCGCATTGCGCGAATATCACGTTTGCGTAAGCAAACATATCACGTTTCGCTGTGCGAAACATATCACTGCAATAAGCCGACCGAAGGACGGCGACATTGCAAAGGAAAGGAGAGTAAGCTATGCAAGACGGACGGCAGTATTTTTCGATTACCCAACTCAATGAATACGTCAGAATGCTGCTGGACGGCAACGCGGTACTCTCGGATATGTGGATCAAGGGTGAGATCTCCAATTTCACCAATCAATACAGGACCGGGCACATGTACTTCTCGGTCAAGGATGCGGGCGCGACCGTGCGCGTGGTCATGTTCCGCACGCATGCCGCAAGGCTGAAGTTTGAGCCGCGCGACGGCATGAAGGTGCTTTTGCACGGCAGAGTGTCGGCGTACGTGGCGGGCGGTCAGTACCAGTTCTACGCCGACTGCATGGAAGCCGACGGGCTGGGCAGCCTATACCTTGCCTTTGAGCAATGCAAGGCAAGACTGGAGGCAGAGGGACTGTTTGATCCTGCGCGCAAAAAGCAAATTCCGCGCATGCCAAATCGCGTGGGCATTATCACCTCGCCCACGGGTGCGGCGATACGCGATATCATCAACGTCACGGGACGCAGATACCCGCAGGGCGAGCTGCTCATCTTTCCGTCTCTTGTGCAGGGAGAGCAGGCGGCAGCGTACCTGGCGGGCGGCATCCGCTATTTTAATCGCGCGCGTAACGTGGACGTCATCATCATCGGGCGCGGCGGCGGCTCGATCGAGGATCTTTGGGCGTTCAATGACGAACGCCTTGCAAGGGAGATTGCCGCTTGCGAGATCCCCGTGATCTCGGCTGTCGGACACGAAACCGACTTTACCATCTGCGATTTTGTAGCCGACTTGCGCGCTCCCACGCCAAGTGCCGCTGCCGAGCTGGTCTTTCCCGATAGACGTGCACTCAAAGCCGAGCTTGACGCGCGCCTTGCCCGTATCGGGGCGTTGACGTTGTCGGGCGTGCAGGCAAGAAGACGGCAGCTGCAAACGCTTGCCGCGTCGCGCGCCATGCGCTCACCTGCCACGGTGTTGGCAGAGAAGCAGATGCGCATAGACGAGCTGTGGGTGAGATTGCAGAACGCGGGCGGGCAAATGCTTGCACGCAAACAGCAGGCGCTTGGGGCGTCGGTTGGCAAATTAGAGGCACTCAGCCCGCTTGCCGTGCTGCAAAGAGGCTATGCCGTGGCAGCAGACGGGGCAGGAGAGGTAGCAACCTCGGCAGGCGCGTTTGCGCCGGGGCAGCCCATCACCGTAAGATTTGCAGACGGTGCGGTACACGCAACCGTGGAAAGCATCGAGAAGGAGCAATTATGGAAGAGAAAATGAGTTACGAGCAGGCACTGGCAAGACTGGAGCAGATCATCCGCGCCATGGAAAACGATAAGATCCCGCTTGCTGAATCGCTGGCACTCTATGAGGAAGGCGTGGGTATTGTGCGCCGTCTTTCCGCAGAGCTGGACGATGCCGAGAGAAAGATCAAGATCCTGCAGCAGAATGCGCAGGGCGAGATCGTTGCCGTTGATTTTGTAACCGAAGAGGATGATTGACGTGATCCCCGCATTTTTGGAAAACGACGCGGCTGCCACAGGCGCGCGGCTGCAGGAGATATACCCGAAAGGGGAGCGCACGTACAGCGTTTTGTACGAGGCGCAAAATTACAGCCTTTTGGCAGGGGGCAAGCGCATTCGTCCCGCGCTTGTGCTGGAGACCTGCCGCATGCTTGGCGGTGACGCGCGTGTTGCGCTGGACTTTGCCGCTGCCGTGGAAATGGTGCATACCTATTCGCTCATCCACGACGACCTGCCTTGCATGGATAACGATGATCTGCGCCGCGGCAGACCCACCAATCATAAGGTGTTTGGTGAGGATATTGCCACGTTGGCGGGCGACGGACTTTTGACCGATGCATTTGCCATCATTCTGTCCTGCCCGTATGCAAGTGCGCAGAGCAGAGCCGATGCCGCGTTGGCGCTTTCGCGCGGTGCGGGCAGCTTTGGTATGGTCAAGGGACAGGTCATTGACATGTTCGGCGAGAAGAATACCTTGACCGAGCAGGAGCTGCTTGAGCTGCATCGCGGTAAGACCGGTGCGCTGATCGAGGCAGCCGTGCGTCTTGGCTGCCATGCAGCAGGGCTTGATGAAAATGATCCGCGCCTTGAGGCACTTGTTACCTATGCGCAAAATATCGGACTTGCCTTTCAGGTGATGGACGACGTGCTGGATTGCACGCAATCCGCCGAGATCATGGGCAAGAGCGTGGGCGGTGACGCAAGAGATCAAAAGACGACCTTTATGTCTTTTTATGACGTGCAGGGCGCAAAGGCGTACGCTGCAGATCTGACCGCAAGGGCGACAGATGCCATTAAAGAGCTTGCGGGAAGCGAGAATTTGATCGAGCTTGCAAATTATCTTGCCAAAAGAAGCTATTGACCGTTGAAGGAGTGTTATATTTTGATTTTTAAGCAGTTTTTTACCAATTATATCGTGATGTCTGCCTTGATTGCGTGGTTTGCCGCGCAGGGGCTCAAGATCGTAACGGGCTATTTCAAAAACAGAAAATTCAATGTTATAGACGCCATGTTCGGCTCGGGCGGCATGCCCAGTTCGCACTCTGCTGCCGTGATGGCATGCGCAGTTGCAACCTGCATTGTGTTTACTCCCGCTTCGTTTGAGTTTGCCGTGGCGGGCGTGCTTGCCATGGTCGTAGTCAACGACGCTATGGGCGTGCGCCGTCAGGTCAGCAAGCAGGCTGCAATTCTGAATAAGCTGGTCATTGACGTCATCAATGCGGAAAACAATGAGAAAAGAGAAAAGCGACTCAAGGAGCTGGTGGGACACACCCCCTTGCAGGTATGGGCAGGCTGCGCGGTCGGCATTGTAGTGCCGTTTTTGGTCAAGCTGATCCCCGTATTCAAGGCAAGCATTGCGCTTATGCGTGCCGCATAAAATGATGAGAGCAGATCTTTACCTTGTGGAGAACGGATACGTCAAAAGCCGTACCGCCGCAAGGAAATACATAGAACAGGGGCACGTCTTGCTGGATGGCAAGGTGATCTCCAAGCCCTCGCAGGACGTAAGCGATGGTGAACACGCAGTTGAGATTCTGGAGCGCGAGCGGTACGTCAGCCGCGGTGGGCTCAAGCTTGAAGGCGCGCTTCGTGCTTTCGGTATTGACGTGCACGGCATGCGCGCAGCGGATATCGGTGCATCTACCGGCGGCTTTACCGATTGCCTTTTGCAAGCGGGAGCTAAGCACGTCTATGCCATTGACTCGGGCAGGGATCAGCTGGATCCCGATCTTGTGCTGGATGAGCGCGTAAGCTGCATGGAGGGCGTCAACGCCCGTTATCTGACGCCCGAGGAGATCGGCGGATGCGTGGATATTGTGGTCATGGACGTTTCGTTTATCTCACAAACGCTGATATTGCCTTGCGTTGCAAGCCTTTTGCGTGACGGAGGTATTTACGTCGGGCTGATCAAGCCGCAATTTGAAGCAGGCAGAGCGGCACTGGATAAGCACGGTGTGGTCAAAAATGCAAAGCATCGCCGTGCTGCTGTGGAGCGCGTGCTGGATGCGGCAGAGGAGCAGGGACTTGGGCTTGGCGGGCTGATCCGTTCTCCCATTGAGGGCGGGGACGGCAACGTGGAATATCTTGCATATTATATCAAAGGAAAGCAAAGCGCGATCTTGCGGCAAAGTGCCGTGCAGGCGTTGTTTGCATCCGATGGAAAGTAGGCTTTTGATGAAAAGAGTAGCTATCATAACGAATTACAATATTACCGAAAAGGCGTACGCAGCCATTACTGTTGCCGAACGCCTGATCGCACACGGCTGTGAGGTGACGGCTGCCATCTATAACCGCGAGCGCTTTCTCAAAATGGCGCACGGAAGAGTGGAAATGCTGCTGCTGCCCATTGACGAGGTGTACGCCACGGCAGACATGATCGTGGTGCTTGGCGGTGACGGTACTATCCTAGAGGCAGCGCGCCGCTCCGCTATGCGCGGCACGCCCATCTTGGGCATCAATCTGGGCAGACTCGGTTTTATGGCGGAGCTGGAGATGCGCGATATAGCGGATCTTGATAAGCTGTTTGAAGAGGACGGCTATAC
The DNA here is from genome assembly GCA_045658965.1 of Eubacteriales bacterium. Lineage (GTDB taxonomy): Bacteria > Bacillota > Clostridia > Oscillospirales > CAG-272 > SVQP01. The sequence continues at coordinate 108,661 of JAZOVZ010000086.1, read as the reverse complement.
GCTGGAAAAGCGTTCCATGCTCAACGTTGAGCTGATCGGCGGAAAGGGCAATCTGCGCTCCTGCTGTTATGCGCTTAACGATGCCGTGATCTCCAACGGCTCGATTGCGCGCATTGTGGATCTGGAGCTTTCGGAGGGCGGGGTGCCCATCACAACCTACCGTGCGGACGGTTTGATCGTGGCAACGCCTACGGGATCGACGGCATATTCCATGTCGGCAAGCGGCTCTATCGTGGACCCGCGCGTTTCCTGCTTCTGCGTCACCCCCATCTGTCCCCACTCGCTTGCAGCAAGACCCATGATCTTCCCGGACAGCTCGGTGCTGGAGATCAAAAACATTTGCCAGCGAGAGAAGATGCTGTATCTGACCGTAGACGGCAGAACCAATTACGAAATGTATAAGGGGGACGTTGTGCGCATCAGCAAATCTCCCTTGCATACCAATTTGGTGCGTATCAAGAGCTGCGGTTTTTACAAAAAGCTGCGCCAGAAGATGACCGAAAACGAGTAAAGGCGGAAGGATACATGAAAAAGAACAGACATGAAAAGATCATAGAGATCGTTGAAAAATATGACGTTGAAACGCAGGACGAGCTGATCGAGTATCTGCGCAAAACGGGCTACGAGGTCACGCAGGCGACCGTGTCGCGTGATATCCGCGAGCTCAAGCTGACCAAGGTTATGAGCGAAAAGGGCTCTTACCGCTATGAATTGCCGAAAACGAGCGAGCCGCTGGGCAGTTTCAAGTTCAGCCATGCGCTTGCGGAATCCATCACTTCGGTCGATTATGCAATGCATACCGTCGTGGTCAAAACCTTCCCCGGTATGGCGCAGGCGGTCGCGGTTGGCATTGACAATCTGCATTTGCCTGTGATACTTGGCTGCGTTGCAGGTGATGATACCATTATTATTATCGCGCGCAGCGCAGAGGCTGCTGACGATTTGAATTCGAGAATCAAGGAAATTATCAGAGGGCAGTAAACCATGCTGAGAAATCTGCATATTGAAAATATTGCGGTCATTTCCTGCGCGGACATCGTGTTTGACAGCGGTTTTTGCGTTATGACCGGTCAGACGGGCGCGGGAAAGAGCGTGATCGTGGACAGCATCATGCTGGTCTGCGGTGCCAAGGGTGACCGCGAGCTGGTGCGCTCGGGCCAGAGCACGGCAAGCGTTACGGCGCATTTTACCGAGCTTTCCGTATCGACCGCAAAAGCACTTGACGCACTGGGCATTGCGTGTGACGACGGTGAGGTGATACTGCAGCGCACGCTGAGTGCGGACGGCAAGAGCACGGCACGCATCAACGGACGCACGGCAACGCTTGGCATGCTGCGCGAGGCGAGCACGCACCTGATCTCGATCCACGGGCAGGACGATAACCGCTTGCTGGCGGATCTTGCGTATCATATGGATATGCTGGACGCTTATGCCGATATCGATGCGCAAAAGAGCGCATATGCCGAGCAGTACAGCGCATGGCGTGCGCTTTGTGAGAAACGTGACGCGCTCATCCGCGACGCGGGCGAGCGGTTGCGCACCGTGGAAATGTTGACCTACCAGATCAACGATATCGCCTCTTTGAAGCTCAAGGCGGGCGAGGAAGAGGCACTCATCGAAAAGCGAAATAAGCTGCAAAACACCGAAAAGGTGCAAAAGCAGGTGCGCTTTTCTACCAAATTATTAACCGAAGCCGGCTCGAACGGCTCGGTCTCCTATCTGCTGGAGCGCAGCGCGGCTTCCATGAACGCGCTTTCCGCTTACGTAGCGGATGCTGCCGAGGTGGGCGAGGAGCTGATCGATCTTTCCTATCGCGTCAAGGATCTGTCCGACCGCATCTCGGCGTATGCCGAGGATCTGGACGACGATCCCGTAGCAATGCTTGACAAGATCGAGGACAGGCTGGAAGCCATCTCCAAGCTCAAGCGCAAATACGGCGGCAGCGTGGATGCGGTGCTTGCATTTTTGGAAAACGCCCGAGCAAGACTTGACGAGATCGAGAGCTCGGACGAGCTTTGCGAGCAATACGACGCGCAGATCTCCGAGACTCATGCAAAGGCAATGGAGATTGCAGAGCAAATGTCCGAAAAGCGTGCAAGGGCGGCAGAAAAGGCAGCGGAGCAGATCGCAGAGCAGCTGTCCTACCTCGATATGGCGGGCGTGCGCTTTCGCATCGCTGTCGCGCGCGAAAAGGAGCTGACTGCCGGCGGTATTGACCGCGTGGAGTTCATGATCGCCACCAACCCCGGCGAGCCGCTTTCCTCCATGGTGCGCATTGCATCGGGCGGTGAGCTGTCTCGCATTATGCTTGCCATCAAATGCGTCATGAACCAAAAGGACGGCGTGCCTACCACGGTTTTTGACGAGGTGGACACCGGCATTTCGGGTAAAACCTCGCGTAAGATCGGCATTCGCCTCTCCGATATGGCGGCAAGACAGCAGATCATCTGCATTACGCACTCGGCGCAGGTCGCCTCCCTTGGCGATCAGCACCTGCATATTTATAAGGAGGAAAAGGACGGACGCGCCTTTACCTCGGTTGCAGAGCTGACGGGTGAGGGAAGAGTTGCCGAGGTGGCACGCATTTTGGGCGGTATCAAGGTCACCGAGGCGCAGATGCAGGCGGCAAGAGACATGCTGTCGAGTAAGGATTGCGAATAATTGCAAATTTGCTGTTGCATTTTTGCAAAGTATGTGTTATAATACAAAATTGTGAAAAATAATCATTGAGGAAATATAAATACTATGCTGAAAATCAAACAACTTATCGCACAAAACATTTTAGAGGGCGTTAAGGGTATCAATCCTGCAGCAGAGCTGACGGCAGACGAGCTTGCGGGCATGCTGGAATATCCCCCCGATGACGCCATGGGCGACCTTGCGCTGCCTTGCTTCAAGCTCGCAAAGTCCTTGCGCCGCGCGCCCGTTATGATCGCGCAGGTGCTTGCCGACGGCATGAATTGCCCTTGCGTGCAAAGCGCGCAGGCACTCAACGGCTATCTCAATATCCGTCTTGATCCCGCATTTCTGACAAGCCACGTGCTTGCGGCGGTGCTTGAACAGAAGGAAAAGTACGGCGCTCCCACCATTGGCTGCGGCAAAAAGGTAGTTCTTGACTATTCTTCTCCCAACGTGGCAAAGCCTTTCCATATAGGACACCTTGGCACCACGGTCATCGGTCACTCGCTCAAGAAGATGCACGAGTTTGCTGGATACGAGTGCTACGGCATCAACTATCTTGGCGACTGGGGTACCCAGTTCGGCAAGCTGATCCTTGCTTATAACCTGTGGGGCAGCAAGGAAATGGTAGAGCAGGGCGGCATTGATACGCTGGTTGAGCTTTACGTTAGGATCAACAACGCCATTACCGAGCAAAAGGAGCAGGGCAACACCGAGCTTGCAGACGCAGCCCGTGCCGAGTTCCATAAGATGGAAATGGGCGATGAGCAAAATCTCGCGCTCTGGAAGTGGTTTATTCAGATCAGCCTTGAGGAATACGAAAAGACCTACAAGCAGCTGGGCATTACCTTTGACAGCTACCTTGGTGAGTCCTTCTATACCGATAAGATGCCCGCACAGGTGCAAAAGCTGCGCGATGCGGGACTTCTCAAGATCGACGACGGTGCATCCATCGTGGACCTTGACGAGTACGGTATGCCTCCTTGCCTGATCCTTAAGCGTGACGGCAGCACGCTGTATCCCACGCGTGACATCGCAGCGGCGGTCTACCGCAAGGAAAACCTGCATTTTGATAAGTGCATTTACGTCACCAGCACCCAGCAGATCCTGCACTTCAAGCAGTGGTTCAAGGTGGTTGAGCTGATGGGCTACGATTGGCACGATCAGCTGGTGCACATTCCTTACGGCACGGTCAGCATCGGCGGTGCAAAGCTGGCAACCAGAACGGGTAACGTGGTGCTTCTGCGTGACTTGTTCGGTGCGGCTATCGATAAGGTCACCGAGATCATGGAGGAGAAGAACCCCGAGATGAAGGGCAGAACCGACGTTGCAGAAGCAGTCGGTGTTGGCGCGATCGTATTCTACTATCTGACCAACAACCGTATCAAGGATATCGACTTTAATATGGATGACGCGCTGTCCTTTGACGGCAACACCGGTCCTTACGTGCAGTACACCTACGCGCGTGCTTGCTCTGTCTTGGAAAAGGCAGGCGAGAGTAGCGCTGCAGATTTCGTGATCACTGCTCCCGAGGAAGCAGCACTGCTTAAGGTGCTGTCCACCTACGAGGAAAAGGTGCTCATGGCGCTGCGTGACTACGAGCCCTCGGTCATCACCAGATTCATTCTGGACGTTGCCGTGGCATTCAACCGCTTCTATCATAACTGCCGCATCCTCTCCGAGAGCGATGAGGCAATCAAGCAGACCAGAATTGCGCTGACGCAGGCAACCAAGCACGTGCTTGGCAGCGCGTTTGAGATGATCTGCCTTAAGAAAACAGAAAAAATTTAACACACAAGTGAGGTAATACAACATGTCCGGACATAGCAAATGGGCGAATATCAAGCACAAGAAGGAAAAGACCGACGCCGCTAAGGGTAAGATCTTTACCCAGATCGGTAAGGAAATCGCAGTAGCCGTTAAGGCTGGCGGCGGCGACCCCAACAATAACAGCAAGCTTCGTGATCTGATCGCTAAGGCAAAGGCAAACAACGTGCCCAACGATAACATCAAGAGAAGCATTGAAAAGGCACTGGGCGCAGGCGGCGATAACTTTGAAGAGATCACCTACGAGGGCTACGGTCCCGCAGGCGTAGCAGTTATCGTAAGAGCTGCTACCGATAACCGTAACAGAACCGCAGGCAACGTGCGTGCCGCTTTCTCTAAGTACCACGGCAACCTCGGTACCACGGGCAGCGTCAGCTTTATGTTCTCCGAAAAGGGACTGATCGTGATCGATAACGAGGACGGCGACATCGACGAGGATAAGCTGATGGAGGATGCAATGGAGGCAGGTGCAGAGGACTTTGCAGCTGAGGGTGAGGTTTTCGAGATCTACACCGAGAGCGCAGACGTATTTGCAGTTGCTGAGTCGATCAAGGCAGCGGGCTATCCCGTGCTTTCCGCCGAGCAGACCATGATCCCCTCTACCTACACCGAGCTGACCACGGACGACGACAAGAAGTTCATGAATCTGCTCTTGGAAAAGCTGGAAGAGGACGACGACGTGCTCACCGTATTCCACAACTGGGAAAACCAGGATGAATGATATTGTAAAGTCATAAAACAGCCGCGCACGGGTGATACTGTAGTATGCCCGGCGCGGCTTTTTTTTGCGTTTTTGCCTTGACACCCGCGCACGAAAATGATACAATAAATCAGTACGGATTTTTCAAAGGGGGTGAGCGCGTGGATGCAAGACTTAAGCGGTTGTTTGGCAATACCATGATCTTTACGGCAGGAAAATTTATTTCCAAGCTGTTGGTCTTTTTCATGATGCCGCTGTATACCGCGTGCCTGTCCGAGGCGCAGTATTCCACCGCGGATCTTATCACCCAGCTTGCAAATCTGCTCATTCCGCTTGCTTGCCTTGGCATCAGTGAGGGCATTTTCCGCAATGCAGCTGCCAAGGAAGGGGATAAGCAAGCGTTTTTCTCCAGCGGCGTTGCGATACTGGGCATCAGTACGCTTGCGTTCCTGCTGCTCTCGCCGCTGCTGTTGCTGCTGGAATATTTTGCCCCCTACCTGTGGCTGATCGTGCTGTTTGTGCTTTGCTCCAACGTTCATTCTGTCTGCGCGCAGTACGTGTGCGCCATCGGCAGGACCAAGACCTTTGCCGCGCAGGGAATTCTCAATACCGCACTCAATATCGCGTTCAACTTGCTGTTCCTGCTTGGCTTTGGCATGAAGGTCGAGGGCTACGTGCTCAGCGTCGTGTGCGCTGATTTTACAACTACGGTCGTTCTGATCCTGTTCTGCCGTCTGTGGCGTGCTTTTTCTGTCAAGAAGATATCCAAGCCCTTGATGGGCGAGATGCTGCGTTTTTCGCTGCCGCTCATTCCCACCACGGTGTTCTGGTGGATCACGGGTGTCTCTGACCGCTATCTGGTTGCGCGCATGCGCTCGGATGCCGAGAACGGCTTGTACGCCGCCGCGTATAAGATCCCCACGCTGCTGACCTATATGGTCTCTGTATTCAACGAGGCGTGGCGACTGTCCGCGGTCAAAGAGTCGGATGATGAAGGGGAGTGCGCTGCATTCTTCTCCAAGGTGTTCCGCTATTACGTGGCGATCGTATTCGTGGGCGGTGCGTTCCTGATCGCGTTTGCCAAAGTGTGCTCGATCATTTTGTTTGCCGATTCCTATTACGAGGCTTGGCTGTACGTGCCCATTTTGGTTGCCGCCACCGTGTTCACCTCGTTTGATTCCTTCCTTGCCACCGCGTATTTCACCAAGAAAAAGACCATGGTGTCCTTCTATACCTCCATGGCGGGCGCGGTGCTCAATATCGCGCTTAACCTGATCTGGATTCCTACGTGGGGTGCGGTTGGCGCGTCTGTTGCCACCCTGATCAGCTACTTTGCAGTATTTGTACTGCGCGCGGCAACCATGCATAAGTATATCCGCTTCAATTTGCAGATTCCCAAGATCACGGTCAACACCGTACTGCTTTGCGGCATGGTCGCCATTATGATGCTCGCGCCGCCCATGTGGATGTTGTGGATCGGACTTTGCACCGCTGTCGTGGTAGGCATCAATGCGCCTGCGCTGCTGTCCATGCTGAAGATGCTGCCCGAGATGGTGAAGGGGAGATTAAAACGCTAAAAAAATATGAGAAAAATGTAAAATATTTTTCCAAAACCTATTGCATTTTTCAAAAGTATATGGTATAATATCCGTTGCGTGCTATGAGCACGGCAATTAGAACGGGTGGTCCGCTGCATGCTCGCAAGAACATCCGAATGATAAGGAGGGCCATCATGAACATTATCGAGGCTTTTACAAACGAGCAATTGAAGAAGGAAATTCCTTCTGTCAACGTTGGTGACACCGTACGTGTACACAACAAGATCAAAGAGGGTTCCAGAGAGAGAATCCAGCTTTTCGAAGGCACTGTTATCGCTAAGCACGGTGCAGGCATTTCCGCTACTTTCACTGTAAGAAGAATTTCTTACGGCTGCGGCGTTGAAAAGACTTTCCCCATCCACTCTCCCAACGTAGTCGCTGTTGAGACCATCCGTTACGGTAAGGTTAGACGTGCAAAGCTGTACTACCTGCGCGGCAGAGTTGGTAAGGCATCCAAGGTTAAGGAAAAGATTTAATCTTGGAGAAATAGAAAAGGTGAATGCGTGTTTTTGCATTCACCTTTTCTATTTCTCCAAATGATGCGCCTTCGAAAATTGCCGTATACTGCGTTGTTCCTCGCGTGCGGCTCGACTTACGATAAGTAAGCCTTCGCCTTGCCCGCTCCGGTACGCCTTGTCTACAACAATTTTCGCGCGGCTATGGGGTCGTGGATTGATAGCTTTTTGGCGGGCGATCACTGATCGCCCCTACGAACGAAGGGTTATAAGGATGCGCGGTCGATTCGTGAATCGACCCTACGGCATTCATATGTATAACCAATGGCTACGCAGGCAGGCGACCGCAGGTCGCCCCTACGGATTATTCTGTTCCCAAGCCCTTGCGACGTATCCGCGCAGCGGATATGTCATCCTCGAGCGTAGCGAAGGATCTGCAAGGGCGCGAATAAAAAATTTTTAGAAAATTTGAAAAATATGAGAAAAATCCAAGAATTTCTTGACATACATTTATGAAAGCGCTTTCTACCAAAACGAAGGGAGGCAAACATGAGCAAACGCACTGAACAACAGACGGTGATGGCTGACGAGCAGATCATCGAGCTGTATTGGACACGGCAGGAGAATGCAATACAGGAAACCGACAAAAAATTCGGGCAATTTCTGTTTCGCATCGCCAACAATATGCTGCACGACCGACAGGACTCTGAGGAATGCCAAAACGACACCTACCTTGGCGCGTGGAATGCCATCCCACCCACAAGACCTGCAGTGCTTGGAGCGTTTCTTGTGCAGATCATGCGACGCATTGCAATCAATCGCTACAGGGAAAAAACAAGCAAAAAGCGCATCCCGTCCGAGCTGACAGTTGCTTTGGAAGATGCGCAGGGCACGCTGTATCACGGTGACTCGGTAGAAGCGGCATACGAGGCAGCAGAGGTAGGGAAGATCATTAACGACTACGTCAAGACGCTGCCCGACCGCCAACGCTACATATTTATCGACCGATTCTATTTGTCGGAATCGGTGGAGACCATCGCCGCCGATCTGAAAATCTCGCCTGCAACCGTGTATCGAGAGATCGATAAGATCAAGCAGGGACTAAAATCACACTTGGAAAGGAATGATATTTTTGTATGAATAAAGATATTTTCATGGATGCCGTCGGATATCTGGATGCGGATATTCTTGCGCAGCATTTGCAGCAAAAGGATCGGCTGCGGCATAGACCTAAACGCAAAACGCACGTGTGGAAATGGTCTGCAATTGCCGCGAGCATTTGTGTAGTGATTGCATTGGGTGCGCTTATGATCCCGTATATTCAAGATATCATCGGATCAGAAACTTTGAGATATTATTACGTTGGCGCAACCGTGCAGAACAGTGCCGGTTCTCTGACGTTTCATAGTGTTGATACGGAGAACCATACATGCAGTTTTACACTTGTAAAAGAAAAAGACTCACAAATTTATTTCAAATTCGGAGGCTTTATTGTAACGGAGGAATGGACGGATGAGCACGGGGTTGGACGCCAAAAAGTACAACTATATGACATTGTTACACCCTCAAAAAATTACAGACCCGACAATGGTCATGAAGTAAAAGACGTTGAATTGGTGATTACGGTGAACGGAACGGTTGTGGATACTTTACCGAAAGAACCGGGTGAATATAAAATCACGATAGATTACAGTGCATTGTTTTCATCGTTGGATCATGTGGAAAACATAGTTGAGGTGTCCGGCTTTGGTAATTTCAAACTGTTTGATTAGAGGCGCATTCACGCTGAACATTCCCCACGACACGCATCATATAAAAACGACAGACACGCCGCGGCGTGTCTGTCGTTTTGTTTTTTACCACTCCAGCTTGATCTCCTGATCCTGCTCGGAGGAGTCGTAGATCGCCTGCATCATACGTGCGGTGATGATGACCTGGTCGATGTGAGAGGGAAGCTTCTCGCCCGTCTTGATGCAACGGATGAAGGAGTCGATCTCGTTCTGGAACATGTGCACGCTCTCGTACTCGGGCACTTCCTTGGTCAGCTTGCCGTCCTTGGTGCCGAACACGGTAAAGTTGCCGCCGTAATTGAGGCGCACGCCTGCCTTGTCGCCAAGGAAGTCGATATAGCACTCGCCCACGCCGATGTTTTGTGCCCATGCGCCGTTGAAGGTGATGGTGGGACCCTCGGTGCGGATAAAGCCGGTCACGCTGTCGTCAACGTCATAGGTGCCGTTCAGATCCTTTGTATCCTCAGCCCACATGCCCTCATATACGTAATTGGGCATATCTGCGCCCAGCTTGCAGAACGCCTTGCCCGAAACGGTTTGGGGCTTGGGGTCGCCGGTGCAGAACATGACGATATCAAGGTAATGCACGCCCCAGTCGATCAAAGCACCGCCGCCTGCGATCTCCTTGGTGGTAAACGCGCCGCCCAGACCGGGGATAGAACGCCATGCGCGGAAGGAAACGTACACGTGATATACCTCACCCAGCACGCCGTCCTCGATCAGCTTGCGGATCTCGTTAACAGCCGTGTTGAAGCGGTTGACCACGCCGATATTGAGCACCTTGCCCGTCTTGTGCTGCGCTTCCTGCATCAGCTTTGCCTCTGCATAGGTTCTTGCGGCAGGCTTTTCGCAAAGCACGTGCTTGCCATGCTCCAAAAAGTCAATGGCAATGGTGGTGTGCATACGGTTGGGGGTACAAACCGAAACCGCGTCCAGATCCGGATCATCCAGAATGTCGTGGTAGTCCACAATAGCAGTACCGCAGCCGTACTTTTCCACGGCAGCCTGTGCCTTTTCGGGAATGATGTCGCAGAAATACTTGATCTCCACCTCGGGGTTATTCATGTAAGCGGGAATGTGTGCGCCGTTGGCGATCGTACCGCAGCCGATCACGGCAACTTTGGTTTTGCTCATAATATGCCTCCTTGATAAAGCTATTAGCCATATTATACACGAAAAAGTGCAAATCGTCAAGAATTATTAGGTATGTTCATACTATGTTAAAATATTTCTGCTACAATATGAGAAATCGATATGATTCGGAGGTCGCTGTGACAGTTAAGATCGTAAAGCTGCAGCAAAACGCCAAAATTCCCACGTACGGTAGCACCGATGCAGCAGGTGCGGATCTGTATGCTTGCCTTGAAAAGCCTGTATCCATTCTGCCCGGGCAGACCGTGCTGATCCCCACGGGTCTTAGCATGGAGATAGAGCAGGGCTTTGCGGGCTTTATTTACGCACGCAGCGGTCTTGCCACCAAGCGCGGACTTGCTCCTGCCAATAAGGTAGGTGTCATTGATTGCGACTATCGCGGTCAGGTCATGGTGTCTTTGCACAACCATTCCGACGCTCCCCAATACGTCGAACCCGGCGAGAGAGTGGCACAGATGGTGTTCGCGCCCGTTTATCAGGCTGCATTCTGCGAGGTGGATGCTTTGAGCGATACCGAGCGCGGTACGGGCGGTTTTGGCTCTACCGGTACAAAATAAGGCTTTCATAAATCAATATAAATTTTTGGAGGAACACAATGAACGCAAAAAGAATTCTTTCTATGCTGCTTGCAATGCTGATGCTGGGCATTTGCTTTGTAGGCTGTGATCAAGGACAGACCGAGGATCCCACCGAAGCCGAAACCGAGGCACCCACGGGCGATCCTGCACAGACCACCGATGCACCGACAACCGATGCACCCACCACCGAAGAGGCAACCACCGAGCCCGAGCCTCCCGAAGAGCTGCTCGCTTACGACACTTTCAATCTTAACGCGTATATGAAGCCTATCTGGAAGGGCAAGTACGTGTACAACGAGACCGTGATGTTCGTTGGTATGGACGACCAGGCGGCACTTCTGTACACCCCCGACGAGATCCTTTCCGTGACCTCCTACGATCTTAAGACCACCTATGAAAAGGGTAAGGATTATGACGTAGTAGACGGCAAGCTGGTGCTCTTGGAGGGCACAAGCATTCCCGTAATTGCTTTTGACGAGTATTACCACAAGCAGCAGATTGCAGGAATGCCCGCGCAGCTTGAGGTTAAGGTAGACGGTCAGAGATACTACGTATACTGGGGCGAGGGCACGACCATGACTCAGTGGCAGGTAGCCGTGACCTATACCCACAGCCAGACCTGGGAAGGCTTCAAGCCCGAAAAGTCCGATCAGTTTACCAAGCTGATCGCTAAGATGGAGGCAGGCGAGGACGTTACCATGATCTTCTACGGTGACAGTATCACCTTTGGTGCAACCTCCTCCAGCGGTGCAAACGTGCATCCTTACGCACCTCCTTATACCCAGATGTTCACGCAGTATCTGGCACAGAAGTACGGTTACACCATCAAGTACGTCAACACGGGCTTGACCGGTGCATGCCCGCCTCCCGCAGAGGATACCGTATTCGGTACCAACGGTACCATTACCTACATCAATCCCGCAGTAGGCGGTTGGACCAGTGCGGACGGCTTTAACAAGTTTGATGAGTACATCACTCCCTTCGTTGAGCAGTACGGCTGTGATTTCTTCCTCTTGGCATTCGGTATGAACGATGCAGGCAACTCTCCCAAGAACGAGCAAAAGGCAATCAAGAAGATTGCTGACGAGGTGTATGCAATCGCTCCCGAGGCAGAAATGCTGCTGGTTGCGACCATGATCCCCAATCCCGAGGCGACCAACGGCTGGTACGGCAATCAGCACAGATTTGAATCCGTATTTGAAAGCCTTGCAGCGGATTACGTTAAGGAAGGCAAGTCCTGTGCCGTTGCAAAGATGACCAGCATGAGCCAGAGAATTCTGGAAAACAAGCGTTTCCGCGACCACACCGGTAATAACATCAATCACCCCAACGACTTCCTTGGCAGACTTTACGCCCAGGTTGTTTACGAAACCGTGATCGGTTACTGATAAATCATCAAAAGCCTTGCACGGAATCCGTGCAAGGCTTTGTCTTATAAGGGAAAGGAGAACTCTTATGATCAAGTATGAAATCAAGGGCGACAATCTGCCCGTAGTCATCTGCTATCCCGAGGCGGGAGAAACGCTGTGCACCGAAAGAGGTGCCATGAGCTGGATGAGCCCCAATATGAAAATGGAGACCAACGCAGGCGGCTTTGGCAAAGCCATGGGACGCATGTTCTCGGGTGAGTCCATCTTCTTAAACGAATACACTGCGCAGGGCGGTCAGGGCATGATCGCGTTCGCATCGTCCTTCCCGGGTTCTATCATTGCACACCGCGTCACTCCCGGCAATGGCATCATCGTGCAGAAAAAGGGCTTTCTTGCCATGGAAAAGGGACTGGATCTGTCCATCCATTTCCGCAAAAAGCTTGGCGCGGGCTTGGTTGGCGGCGAAGGCTTTATCATGCAAAAGATCACCGGTGACGGTATTGTCTTCATCGAGATCGACGGTCATTGCGTTGAGTACGACCTTGAGGCAGGGCAGAGCTTGGTGCTCGGCACGGGCTATCTTGCCGCTATGAGCGAGACCTGCACCATGGACGTAGAAAGCGTCAAGGGCTTTAAGAACGTGCTGTTTGGCGGTGAAGGGCTGTTTAACACCCGCGTGACCGGCCCCGGTAAGGTTTGGATTCAGTCCATGCCCATCGTGGCAACCGCGGCTGCCATTGCGCCTTATATTGCATCGGGAAAGGATTGATATGAAGCATTCATTTACTTATCAGGGCGACCGCTTTATGCTGGACGGTCAGCCGATCACGCTTATGTCGGGAGCGGTGCATTACTTCCGCACCCTGCCCGCATGCTGGGAGGACAGACTTGCAAAGCTTAAGGCGTGCGGTCTGAATACCGTTGAGACCTATACCTGCTGGAATCTGCATGAGCGCAGAGAAGGGGAGTTTGACTTCTCGGGGCTGCTTGACATTGAAAGGTTCATTGAAACCGCAGAAAAGCTGGGTCTGTACGTGATATTGCGTCCCGGTCCTTATATCTGCGCAGAATGGGATTTCGGAGGACTGCCTTCGTGGCTGCTTTCCTATCCCGATATCGCGTTGCGCTGTGACGATCCCTTGTACTTGGAAAAGGTCAAGCCCTACTACCGCGAGCTGCTCTCGCGCATCCGTCCGCATCTGTGCACCAACGGCGGCAACGTCATCATGGTGCAGGTCGAGAATGAATACGGCAGCTACGGTGACGATAAGGTCTATTTGCAAAAGATCGTGGATATCTACCGCGAAAACGGGATCGATTGCCTGCTGTTCACCTCGGACGGCACGGCAAAATGGATGCTGAGCGGTGGTACGCTTCCCGACGTGCTGGCGGTAGCCAATTTCGGTAGCTACGTGCCGCAGATCCTTACGCTCAAGGAGTTCCAAAAGGATCGCCCCTTGATGTGCGGCGAGTTCTGGGACGGCTGGTTTGACCATTGGTACGAGTCGGGCACGCAGCTGCGCCCGATTGATGACCTTGTCAAGGAGATCGAACAATTCTTTGATCTCGGCGCGTCCTTCAATCTCTATATGTTCCACGGTGGCACCAACTTCGGATTCTGGAACGGGGCTAATCACCCGGGGCAGTATCAGCCTACCATTACCAGCTATGATTATCGCGCCCTGCTCAGCGAGGCGGGTGATATCACGCCGCTTTATGAGGCGGTCAAGGAGCTTATCACGCGCAGAACAGGTAAGCCCGCACCCGATATCGCGGTCAAAAACAGCGAAAAAGCCGCCTACGGCACGCTGACTCTGACCGAACAGGCGGACTTGTTTGCAAACCTTGACGCGCTTTCTACACCCGTAAAAGCCGCGTTCCCCAAGACCATGGAGCAGATCGGTCAGGACTTTGGCTATATTCTGTACCGCACTACCATTCAAGGACCGATCGAGCCGCTGCCGCTTTGCTTTGGTGAGCTGCATGACCGCGCGATCATCTTTGTCAACGGCAAGTTTGTCGGCATTAAGGAACGCGACCGCCGTGACGATGAGGTCACGATCTCGCTTGATTTTGGTGAGAGTGCCGTGGTAGAAATACTGGTTGAGAACATGGGCAGAGTCAATTACGGCATCAATCTGCTTGACAAAAAGGGCATACTGGGCGGCGTGCGTCTGGGGCAGAGATACCACTACGGCTGGGAGATGTATCCCTTGACTATGGATGATCTGTCAAAGTTGTCCTTTGCCCCCGAAAGCGGCTTCTGTAAGCCTGCCTTCCTGCGCGGCAATCTGCACCTTGACGAGCAGCCCAAGGATACGTTTATCCGCCTTGACGGCTTTACCAAGGGCTTTGTCACGGTCAACGGCTTCAATATCGGCAGATATTTCAACCCCGCAGGACCGCAAAAAACGCTGTACGTTCCCGCGCCTCTGCTCAAGCAGGGCGACAACGAGATCGTGGTGTTTGAGTCGGACGGGTATGCTGAGCCGGTGATCAAATTTGTTGACACGCCGGAGTTAACCGCATGAACAAGGGATTATTGTTGATCTTATGCGTGGCCTTGATGGCGGGTATGATGGTTTCGTGCGGTCGCGCCGAGTCGCCCGACCGGGTAGTCGGCGACGTTGACCCGAACGCAACTGTGTCGCAGTTTGGCTACAGTACCTGGCAGACCGAGCTGCACGCAGATAGCGTACAAGAGGTACGCAAGTCATTTGTCGATGCAGGCTACAAGCCTGTGCAAGCCACCGCGGTTGAGGGTGTGCACAACGCGCCCGACGTGCTTGCAGCAGGGAACAACCTTGTTACTCTGTACAAGACGGACGACGGTGTGCGCGTGATGTGGGATACCTACGATTCTGCAGCACACGCATTGCTGACGCCCAATGCGCAAACGGGAATAGGCGAGGTCACCATGGTACAGGTGGGAGTAATGCGAAATGCCACTACCGACAATCCTGCTATTGGTATGTGCTACGTGTATCGGCTCTCGGACGGCAGAGCGGTCATTCTGGACGGCGGTATTTTCGGCAACGAAAGCGTGATATACAAGACGCTGGAAACCTTGGGAATTGTCAAGGATTCGCGCGGACGCTACCAAATTGCCGCCTGGATTCTCTCGCACGGTCATGGAGATCATTTCGGTGCTTTGTATAGCTTTGCCGAAGCATACAAGGATAGTACAACCGTGGAATATTTGATGTACTCCTTGCCGATGGATCCAAGCGTGCTTGCATCTCTTGACGTGCCGTATTTTGTCAACTATCTGAGTGGGAGATATCCCGATGCGATTCACGTCACGCCACACGCGGGGCTGCGCTATTATATCGGTAACCTGACGTTGGATATGCTATATACGCCCGATATGCTAAAGGGAATTGATTATGAAAATGATACCAGCCTGATCTTTATTGCGGATTGCGGCGGCGCACGCGTGTTGCATATGGGTGATGCAGGTGACAAGGCGGCAGCCGTTGTGTGCAAGACCTATGAAAGCACGGCATTTGCAGCAAGCGCATTCCAGATGACGCACCACGGCTTAACTACGGGGGCGAACGATACGCACGATTGGGAAAATTTGCGCAGTATTTACGATGCAACGCAAGCCAAGACCGTGCTGTTGCCTATGGGTACGCGTTCTCCTACCGATAGCCGTAACGGCAGGCACACGGTGCTTGTTGCCTGGGGATACATGGGCTATCAAACTTCGTATCTCATTGACACCCAAAAATCAAATACCAATCGCATCTCAACTGCGCAAGCGTCGTATGACAAGTTTGTGGAGCAGATCTTCGCAGGGACTTCCAAGTACGAAACGTTCTGCGGCTATGACGGCAAAAACATCATTTATAACAAGCAAAAGGATCTGACCACCTATATAGCAAGCACCGAAACCGAAGAAATGGTAACCGTATGTACGCTGTCAGCAGACGGCATGCATATCACTGCCAATCTGCTGCTTTCCGAGTGGCTGAAATAATTACAAAAAACCTTCGCACGTACTGTGCGAAGGTTTTTTATATGTGGGTTTATTCGGTGACAATCACGTTTACGTCAAACGCCTGATCCCCGCAGCGTACTGTGACCTTGCCTGTGCCAATACCGCCCACGGGGGTGACCACACCGCGCTCGTTGACCGAAATCAGCTCGGGATTGTGGTTTTGGTAGCGCACACCCTGCTCGGGTTGGTTTACTTCATACCATTTGCCGTCCGACCATGTAGCCAGACCGCGCAGCTGCTTGGCGACGCCATCGGAAAGGGAAATGACGTAGGTCTCAAGCATCGGCTCAAACGAAACAACCGTGCGCGTTTCGATATCGTAACAGGTATCGGGCGTATCCACGTACACAAGCACCGTACCGCAAAGATTGCCAAGGTGCGCGTCGACATACGTATATCCCACGTTTTTGCCGACCACCGTGCCGTCCTTGATTTCCACGGTGGACTTGTCATAGTTGTCAAATGTCAACTGCGACGCGTCAATGATCTCTGGCTCGTAGCAAGAGTTATATGTGACAAATACAAGAGGCGCGCTCATGCCGGGCTTGACGCGCAAATAGTGCGGCTTCTCGGCAGTCAGAATGATGGGCGGCAGCTCTGCCTCGCGCTTCCAAAGCTCGGTGGGCATTTCGAGGTTGGGCAGCTCCAGCTCGGAGCAGTAGTCCTCGTCCATCATCCCGTATTCGTATCTGTGCATGCGCGTGCCCCACTTGCCCCATTGGTTGCCATAGGCGTAGCCCAGCAGCAGGGTATCGCTCTGCTTGATATGGTGCTGCGCGTCACCCGAAATGCCGCAGTTGTGCAGCATGAAGCAGGTGTTTGTGCGAATGTCGTTGACGCGCGTAAAGCGCAAGCCGTCATCCGACTCGGAAACCGACAAAAAGCTTTCCCTCGAAAACCGCTTGTCGGTGGAAAGGGAAATGAACTTGTCAAGCTCCTCGCAGTACACCACGTCATAGGAGTCGTTGCTTGTGGAATTGCGCACCGCTGCAACACCGTGCTGCACGATGGTTGCGGGCCAATCCTCGCGCGTGATATCCGCAGTTGCTACGCGGGTCTGTGAATAGGTTTTGCCGTCGATCTTTTTGGAGGTCCAGGTGTAGTAGATGTACAGTACGTCATCCTTGACAACGAATGAAAATTCACCCGCGCCCCAGTTGCGCCAATCCTCGTCGTAGTAGATAATGGGAGCAGGCTTGCCCATCCATGCGCAGCCGTCGCGGTATTCACCCCAGCCGTCACCCGTCCATTTGAAGAAGGGGCCGTCGGGATGCTCGCTTCTTGCCACAAAGCCGTTGTTGCAAACGCCGCCACCGTCGGCAAAAATGGTGGAGGTGTAGCCGATATAATAATACTTACCGTACTTGAATACGGCAGGGTCGCAAACCGAGAACCAGTCCATAGAGTCGGGCGTAGGAACAAGCACCACGCGCTCGGTCGTCCAAGTTTCGCCCTTGTCACGCGATTCGCGGTAAGTAAACCAGTCTGCCTCAAAGCAATCTCCGGGTGAGGCAAACCATGCACGGCAAACGTCGCCCTCGACCATGATCGAGGGGCCGTAGCGATACCCCCAGGTCTGTCCTTCGCGGGGCATGTAAACGTCCTTGCCCGCATCGGGCAATCTCAATTTGAAATGCTTTGACATAACTACCTCCTGTTTGTATGAACTGTTTGATTTTAGTGTATCATACGCATGAAATTTTGTCAATAAAAACGCGGAATTTTCTTGACGGGAAAGGGGATCGGTGATATAATATATTTTGAATAATAATATAATGCCATACTATGGGAAAACGGAGGATTTTTATGTTTGACGTATGTATCGTCGGAGCGGGTGTGGTCGGTGCACTTTGTGCGCGCGAGCTGTCCGCTTATAAGCTGAACGTTTGCGTTGTTGATCGCGCAAACGACGTCTGCACGGGCGCATCCCGTGCCAACAGTGCCATTGTGCACGCAGGCTTTGATGCAAAGCCCGGCACCTTAAAGGCAAGATTTAACGTGCGCGGCTCTGAAATGATGGAGCAGGTTTGCCGCGACCTCGGTGTCAAATACGTGCGTAACGGCTCGCTGGTGCTTGGATATTCCGATGAGGACAAGGCAACCCTCGGCGACCTTTACGAGCGCGGTGTTAAAAACGGCGTGAAGGATCTGCAGCTGCTTGACCGCGAGGGCGTGGTAGCACTCGAGCCCCACGTGACCGAGGAGGTCACCTGCGCACTCTACGCACCCACGGGTGCCATCGTCAGCCCCTTCGGGCTTTGCGATGCAGGTCTTGGACATGCAATGGACAACGGTGCCGAGTTTATCCGCAATTTTGAGGTTGACAGAATCGAGCGTGAGGACGACGCTTACGTGCTGTATGCAGGAGAGCAGACCGTACGTGCCAAGTACGTTGTCAACTGCGCAGGTCTGTATTCCGATAAGATCGCCGCTATGGTCGGTGACGATTCCTTTACCGTTCACCCCAGACGCGGTGAATATATGGTGCTGGACAAGGCGTTCACGCCTTCCTTGACCAACTTTACTCTGTTTTCCACCCCCACCCCCAAGGGTAAGGGCATCCTTGTGACCGCCACCACGGGCGGCAACGTTATGCTCGGTCCTACCGCAGAGGAACTGACCGATAAGGAAGACCTTGATACCACGGCAGCAGGTACTGCATCTATCCGCGCACAGAGTGCAAGATACGTGCAGAACATTCCTTTTAACGCTGTCATTACAAGCTTTACCGGCTTGCGTGCCGTTGGCAGCACGGGTGACTTTATCATCCATGCATCCGCTCCCGGCTTTATCACCTTCGGCGGCATTGAAAGCCCCGGTCTGACCAGCGCACCCGCACTTGCAGAGTATTGCGCAGAGCTGCTTGCTCTCGAGGGCTTGGCTCTTGAGAAAAAGGCAGATTGGTCGCCCGTACGCACCAAGGGCGCGATCAAATTCAGTAAGATGACCGACGAGCAAAAGAACGAGATCATCAAAGAAAACCCTGCCTACGGCAATATGGTCTGCCGTTGCGAGGGCGTCAGCGAGGGCGAGATCGTGGCAGCCATCCGTACCAATCCCGGTGCACGCGACGTGGACGGTGTCAAGCGCCGCACGAGAAGCGGCATGGGCAGATGCCAGGGAGGCTTCTGCTCCTCTATCATCGTAGAGATTCTGTCCAGAGAGATGGGCATTCCTTACGAGCAGGTCACCAAGTCGGGCGGTGCATCTATTATTAACTACGGAAGAACCAAGGGGGATAAGAACGATGCGTAAGGTTTCTCTTGTAATCGTCGGCGGCGGCCCCGCAGGCATGAGCGCGGCAGTTGCCGCATATAAGGCAGGCGTAACCGATCTGCTGATCCTGGAGCGTGAAGCGCACCTGGGCGGTATTCTGCGCCAGTGCATTCATAACGGCTTCGGTCTTCACAAATTCGGTGAGGAGCTGACAGGCCCCGAGTATGCCGCTCGCTATGCCGAGCAGGTCAAGGAGCTGGGCATTCCTTATAAGGTGGGCACTATGGTGACCGGCATCACCGAGGATAAGGTGATCACCGCAGTCAATCCCACCGACGGTATTATGCATATTCAAGCAGAGGCGATCATTCTCGCCATGGGTTGCCGCGAGCGTCCCAAGGGTGCGCTGAATATCGCAGGTGCACGTCCCTCGGGTATCTATACCGCGGGTACTGCACAGAAATACGTTAATATCAAGGGCTATATGCCCGGTAAAGAGGTCGTTATCCTCGGCTCGGGCGATATCGGTCTGATCATGGCACGCCGCATGACGCTGGAGGGTGCAAAGGTCAAGGCAGTTTGCGAGCTGATGCCTTATTCGGGCGGTCTGGCGCGTAACATCGAGCAGTGTCTGAATGATTTCGGCATTCCGCTGATGCTGTCGCACACCGTCGTACAGATCCACGGTAAGGACAGAGTCACGGGCGTGACCATTGCCAAGGTGGATGAGAGACGCAATCCCATCAAGGAGACCGAGCAGTATATCGCGTGCGACACGCTGCTGCTTTCCTGCGGTCTGCTGCCCGAAAACGAGCTGACCAAGGGCGCAGGCATTACCATGGACAGAATTACGGGCGGCGCCGTGACCGACCAGAGCAGACAGACCTCTATTCCCGGTGTGTTTGCATGCGGTAACGTGCTGCACGTGCACGACCTTGTGGACTACGTATCCGAGGAAGCAGAGATCGCCGGCTGCGCTGCTGCCGATTATCTGGCTAACAAGCAAAGCGAGCGCGTGGATATTACCTTGCAGCCCGTAGGCGGCGTACGCTATACCGTACCGCAGAAGATCACCAGCGCACAGGACACCACCGTTTATTTCCGCGTTGCCGACGTGTTCCGCGACAAGCGAGTCGTGGTCAAGTGCGGTGATCGCGTCATTTCGAATAAAAAGAAGATCAAGCTCGCCCCCGGTGAGATGGAGACGGTCAAGCTGACCGCCCAGGTGCTTGCCGAGCTGGCAGAGGGCACTATAACCATTGGATTGGAGGAATAGCGTGAAAGCGCACGCAACCCATCTGATAACTTTACGATTCACGCTTAAATCTCACCTAAAAATGGGACCCAACCCATTTTTGGAGCAAAGCTCCACGGTGAAATTTTAAAACTTTGTGGAATGGAGATTATTATGGAAAATAAAAGAGAAATGACTTGTATCATTTGTCCCCGCGGCTGCACGCTGACCGTGGAGTTGGAGGACAAAAAGGTGCTGAGCGTTAAGGGCAACGCTTGCAAGCGCGGCACGGATTATGCCGTTGCGGAATGCACCGCACCCACGAGAACGCTGACGACCACTGTTATGACCGAGAGCGGTGAAGTGGTTGCCGTCAAGTCCAATAAGGCAGTCCCCAAGGAGCTGCTGTTTGATTGCATGAAGGAGATCAACGCTTGCATAGCCCCCGTTACCGTCAAGCAGGGTGACGTGGTCATTGCTAACCTGCTTGGTACGGGCGCAGATATCATCGTAACCTCTTACGTTGAATAATTACAACAAATACAGGTAAAGGAGTGTTATCATGGAACAGTATAAGAATTACGCCAACGGCCCCTTGATGGCAACCGACGCGCTGGGCAGAAAGACCGCAGACCGCGAAAACGCCCCCGCGCGCAGAGAAGGCCGCCTTGTGGGTATGTTCTATTTCCTGTGGTTGGGTGAGCACGGCAGACATAAGCCTTACGATATTTCCAAGATCACGGCAGAGCACCCCGATGCGGGAGAGCACGTGGATGCGGAATACTGGGGCAAGATCGGCACCTATCACCATTGGGGTGAACCCTTCTACGGCTACTACTACTCGGATGACGAGTGGGTCGTGCGCCGTCACATGAAGCTGCTGATCCAGGCAGACATTGACTTTTTGTTCTTTGATACCACCAATGCCTGCATTTACGAGCATAACGTCAAGCTCGTCATGCGCGTGCTGGACGAATACGCCAAGGACGGCTGGAAGATCCCCAAGGTGATGTTCTATACCAATACCCACTCGGGCAAGACCGTGCAGGAGATCTACGACAAGATCTATGCGGCAAAATATTGCCCCGATACGTGGTTCTACTTTGAGGGCAAGCCTGTTATCATCGCGATAGAGGAGGAGTGCTCTGCCGAATGCAGAGAGTTCTTTAACATTAAAATGTCGCAGTGGCCCAATGAGCCCGATAAGCTTGGCGGCTGGCCTTGGATGGACTTTACCCGTCCGCAGCGCGTGTTTGCCAATCTCAAGGGTGAGGACGAGGTCATCAACGTATCCGTTGCCCAGCATCCGCAGCTGCGCTTTGGCGACTCTGTGATGTATGGCGAGACCGATAACAACGGTCGCGGTTTCCACGATATGCACAACGACCCCGATCCCGATGCGTATCTCCACGGCTATAATTTTGCCGAGCAGTTTGAGCGCGCCATCGAAACCGATCCGCCCATCGTGCTTGTCACGGGCTGGAATGAATGGATCGCAGGCAGATGGAAGGGCTTTCCGCACAGACCCATCATGTTCGTGGACTGTGCCAACTACGAATATAGCCGTGACCTTGAAATGATGCGCGGCGGCTACTTTGATAACTACTTTATGCAGCTTGTCGATTACGTTCGCAAGTATAAGGGCGTGGATGAATACGACAGCTTTGCCGAGCTTGTGCCCGTGGATTACAACAACGATTCCGAGCAGGACGAGGCAGAGGAGATCTGGGCAGAGTACCACAACTTCTCGGACGGTGATTTTGCAAGAGAAGCAAAGGGATATGGCACCGTATATGAAAATCACACCCAGCGCAATGCCATCACGGGCGTGACCGTCAGCCACGACGACGATTTCATCTATTTCGGCATCGTGACCAAGGGAGACGTCAAGCCTTATGACGGAACGGGTACCTGGCTGAGAATTTACCTCAATACCGATGGCGGTAAGGAATATCAGTACGTGCTCAACAACAAGCCCGTGGATGACCGCACCAGTACGGTTGGTGTCATTGTGGATGGCTTGCGTGCCGCTGATTTCGGTGATATCGTGTACCGCTGCCAGGGCAATATGCTGCTGGTGATCGCACCTCGCGCGGTCATTGGTCTTGACAAGGACGACTTTACCGTTTGGTTCAAGGTCGCGGACAGCACCGAAGAGCTGACAAGCATTGAGGACTTTTACGATAAGGGTGATGCCGCACCTCTGGGCAGACTCAACTACGTATACAGAGGCACTAAGAAAAAGGATTAAGATAACATGACTAAGATAGATATTTTTTCCGGATTTTTGGGCGCGGGTAAGACCACGCTGATCAAGAAGATGATCGAGCAGGCTTACAAGGGAGAGAAGCTGGTGCTGATCGAAAACGAATTCGGTGAGATCGGCATTGATGGCGGCTTTCTTGCAGAGGCAGGCATTCAGATCAACGAAATGAATTCGGGCTGCATTTGCTGCTCCTTGGTTGGCGACTTTGGTAAGGCGCTGACGCAGGTGCTGGAGCAGTACGCACCCGACAGAATTCTGATCGAGCCCTCGGGTGTCGGCAAGCTGTCCGACGTGATCAGAGCGGTGCAGAATCTGCACGTAGAGGGCGCAGAGCTTAATGCATTCACTACCGTTGTGGATGCAGGCAAGTGCAAGATGTACATGAAAAACTTCGGCGAGTTTTTCAACGATCAGGTTGCCAACGCAGGCTGTATCGTGCTTTCTCATACCGGTACTGCAAGCGAAAAGAAGATTTCCGAGTGCGTTGCAATGCTGCGTGAGCACAATACTACCGCAACCATCGTCACGACCGATTGGGATATTCTGAGCGCAGAGCAGCTGCTGGAAGCCATGGAGCGCAAGGACACTTTACAGGCTGAGCTTGAAAGATTGGAGCATGCGCACCACCATCACCATGATCACGATCATGACGAGCACTGCGAGTGCGGTTGCCATGAGCATGATCATGAGCATGAGCATGAGCATCACCATCATCATGACCATGACGACCATTGCGAGTGCGGTTGCCATGACCATGAGCACGAGCACGAACATCACCATCATCACGATCATGATGAGCACTGCGAGTGCGGCTGCCATGATCATGAGCACGAGCATGAGCATGAGCATGAGCACGAACATCACCATCATCACGAGCATGACGAGACCTGCAGCTGCGGCTGCGGCGGTCATCACCATCACCACCATGCAGACGAGGTATTCATCAGCGCAGGCGCAGAAACCACGGCTAAGTTCAATGCAAAACTGCTTGCTGAGCAGCTTGACGAGCTTTGCGATGAGGGCAAATTCGGCATCGTACTGCGTGCAAAGGGCATCGTAGCAGGGGACGACGGCAGCTGGATCCACTTTGACTACGTTCCCGGTGAGCCCGACATTCGTACGGGTGCTGCAGGCATCATCGGCAGACTGTGCGTTATCGGCTCGAATCTGAACATTGATGCCATCGGTGAGCTGCTGGGTGTAGCATTGCATAAGTCGGAGGGATAGCGTGAATTTTCACACCTCCTTTCGTTTAGGCTGGTGTTCACGCATAAATCTTACTTGAAAATGGGGCACAGCCCATTTTCAGATAAGATTTCAAAACTATTTTAGCCGCCATAGGCGGCAAGGAGATTACTATGGCTAACAAAATTCCCGTATACGTCTTCACGGGCTTCCTGGAAGGGGGCAAAACGCACATCATTCAGGAGTCCATGGAGGATCAGCGCTTCAATTCGGGTGAAAAAACGCTGCTGATCATGTGCGAAGAGGGCATTGAGGAGCTGGATCTTGACCGCTTCTGGGGCAAGAACGTTTACCTTGAGCTGCTTGACGATCCCGAAATGCTGACGCGCGACTATCTGACCCTACTTTACAAAAAGCACAAGATCGACCGCGTGATCATCGAATATAATGGCATGTGGCTGCTCTCCAAGCTGTATGCCGCATTGCCCGCAGACTGGTTTATTTTCCAGAACATGATGTTTGCGGACGCAAAAACCTTTTTGACCTATAACGCAAACATGCGTCAGCTTATGGTGGATAAGCTGCAGGATTGCGAAATGATCGTGCTCAACCGCACGCCCGAGGTCATTGATAAAGAGGAGATCCACCGCGTTGTGCGCAGCGTAAGCACGCGCGCGTCCATCACCTACGATTATCCCGACGGACACGTGGAATACGATGAGATCGAGGATCCGCTGCCCTTTGATATTGATGCACCTGTCATTGACGTCAAGGATGAGGACTATGCCGTTTGGTACCGCGATCTTGCCGAGGATACCGAAAAGTACGACGGCAAGACGGTACGCTTCAAGGGCATCGTGGCGCGTGACCGCGCGCTTGGCAAGAACGGACTTGTCATCGGCAGACACGTTATGACCTGCTGCGCAGACGATATTGCATATAACGCACTCGTCTGCTATTTCCCGACGGCAACCAACTTCAAGACCCGTGATTGGACTGTCGTGACCGCCAAGATCAAGATCGAAAAGCATAAGCTTTACGGCAGACCCGGTCCCGTGCTTTACGCGGAAAAGACCGAATTTGCCACCAAGCCCACACAAGAAGTAGCAACTTTTTACTGATAATAAGAGGTGCGCATGAGAAACTTTCGAGCAAGAGCACTTTGCCTTTTACTTTGCATACTGACGATCGGTGCAGTTGCCTGCCAAACGCATCCCGAGCAGGGAAGTGAGCAGACAACGCAGCCCGAGCAGAACGTGCAGACGCAAACCGGGCAACCTACCGGGGAAGAGACTACGCAGGAGGTAATACCCATGGATCAGCCGCGCAACGTTGGAGAACGCTATTTCGTTTACCGCATCTGGAATTTTACCCCCATGACCCAAGACGCTTTTGAGCAGATCGTGGACGAGGCTGCCAAGACCGGCTTTAATGCGATCAAGGTGCACATTCCGTGGAGTCGCGTGGAGTCAACCAAAGCAGGCGAGTACGATTTTGCCGCATTTGACGACATGATCAATTACGTTGTCAAGACTAAGGGGCTTAAGGTGGCGATTTCGATCGACCTGACCCGCCGTGCTGACGATAAGATCATTCCCTTGGATCAGATGCAGTATGACCCGAACGGCAACCTTTGCCAGGGCGGCTCGATCGACGGTATGCGTACCATGATCTCGTTTTGCTCCGAGAGCGCGGTCAGCTCCGCTGTGAATTTCTATGCGGCGGCTGTTGAACGGTACGAGGCTTTGTATGCAGAGGACGTGTTGTTCTATCTCCCCGCATTCTCGCAGTTTGCCGAGAGTGAATACTGGTGCGCAGGGGAATACGATTATTCCGATCCTGCAAAAGCACAGTTCCGTGCGTTCTTGCAGGAAAAATATACCGATATTGACGCTTTGAACTGCGTTTTGGGTACGGAATATGCCTCCTTTGATCAGATTCAGCCTCCGTCCTGCACGGCATCGGATAATCTCGGTCAGCTTTGGTATCAGTTCCGCCATCAAAAGCTCAAGGAAATGATCGACTCGCTGGCAATTGTGCAAAAGCAGATCAGCCCCGATTCCAAGTACGCGCTGCAGTTCGGCAGCATCTACGATACTGCATCTCTTCTGCGTTGCACGCTGGCTGCAGGCGATCTTGCCGAGCATGCCGACGTGGTGTGGATCGACGACGGTCCTCTGACCGATCATGAGTTTTCCATGGACCATGCACACGCGACCTTCCCGCCGCACGTCATGCTTGCGCAGGAGATCGACGGACCCGTTCAGGTCGCAGCTACTCCCGAAAACTATCTGGAGCAGGGCATGGATGCGTATGGCAGAGGCTGTACCTATGTGAGTATTGCCAACTGGGAGATCGATCAGAAATACCGCGAATATGAGTGGGTATGGAAACAGCTCATCGATACGTGGTTGGGCGACAACGCCCCCGAGGTCATCGATACGACCAAGACGGATCTGACTATGGATATCTCTCTGACCGACCATTTGCGCAAGGGCACGCCCGGTGTATTCATCACGCGCTACTACGCACTTGCAACCAAGGGTGAATTTGTTAAGCTCCGCATTATAGACGATCTGACCGACAAGACGATCGATCAGCCCTTGGCGGTCTATTCCTTCCCCAGCAGCTTTAGTACAGAGCAGGGTAAGGACGGCTGGTTCTATATGAGCTATGACAAGAAGCGCGGTGAGTTTGGTGAATTGAGCTTTGATACCGCCAACAACCGCTGGGCGATCGAGGGAACTTTTACGCTGATCATGAGCGGCGCGATGCACCCCGACGAATACGACAGCGCGTTGGTGTTTGAAGCACCCAAGAGCGGCAAGGTGTGTGTCAGCTTTGTCATAGGCGTCAATTCCGAAGAGGGAGACGGCGTCAAGTATGCGTTGCTTTTGAACGGAGAGCACGTTCTGGATGCAGAGGGCGGTTACGTCTTCTTGCCCACAGGGCGAGTTGACGAGCAAACGATCGATATCGACGTGCAAAGCGGTGACCGCATTGCCATCGTACTCAACAAAAACGGGCATAACTCGTTCGACTCAACCTCGGTGTCCTGCACCGTGGAATACCTGCAATAAGCCTTCAAAGCCGCTTTCAAATACGAAAGCGGCTTTTTGATGCGAAAAAATGCAAGGAATTTTCTGTATTTTTGCAAAAAGGTTGACATTGCGGATAAATAATGTTATAATGATAGTTGTTTTACAAATACCTGATAAGAGAAAGGAACAGCATACATATGAAACAGTATTTGAGACTTGTTGCATTGCTGCTTGTGTTGCTGATGACTGTATCCGTGCTTGCCGCATGCGGTGACAAGGATAATAAAGACGACCCCAAGGAAACAGAACGCGAGACCGAAAGAGAGACTGAAATAGAGACCGAACCCGAGCTTTCCGAGCAAGAGATCGAGGAGCTCAAGAATGAGATGGCAGAGTCGATCTTAGAAGCAATTGGTAAGTTCGAGCAAACGACCGAAGAGCCTACCACCGAGGAAGAAGTGACCACCGAGTACGGCGGCATAGTAGAGGATCTGCTTGGTTCACTTGGCGGACTTGGCAACGGTGACTATGACTATAAGGAGATCATCACCGAGGTGTTGGATCTTTACATAGGCAGCAGCACGACCTCTGAGTTTATCAAAGGGCTGATCAAGGCTTGGATCGAGGATAATTTTGAAAAGACCGAGCAAACCACCGAACAGCCGACGGATGAGGAGACCACCGAGGAGCAGCTGCCCGAGGACAATGAGGACGATTTGCGCGACTACATCGCAGATAAAACCGCAGAGGCTGTGGCAAACTCGGTTGTGGAACGCATTAATGAGGTTGTGGGCGGCGCGATATACGATGCCATTTACGACTCGGTATATAACGCCATGAAGGGGAATGACGGATATATGGACGGCATTCTGGAAGAAATGATTCCCGGATACGGACAGCTTGGCGGCCTTATGGGCGGATTTGGACAGTAAAAATTTGCAAGGAGCGAAACAATATGAAACGTGATCTGATCAGAAGCATTTATGAAGATATGGAAGCCTACTCCGGCAAGCAGGTTGTGCTTGGCGGTTGGGCAAGAAGCATTCGCGATAGCAAGGCGTTTGGCTTTATCGATCTTAACGACGGTAGCTGCTTTACCGGCGCACAGATCGTTTTTGAGAGAGATAAGATCGACAATTATACCGAGATTGCAAAGCAGAACGTTGGCGCATCGTTGGTCGTTGTCGGTACCGTGGAGCTGACTCCCGAAATGAAGCAGCCCTTTGAGATCAAGGCTATCTCCGTTGAGGTGGAGGGAACCTCTACCCCCGATTACCCCCTGCAGAAGAAGCGTCATACCGTTGAGTATCTGCGTGAGCAGGCATATCTGCGTCCCAGAACCAACCTGTTCTCGGCAGTTTTCCGCGTACGCAGCGAGGTTGCTTACGCCATCCACACCTTCTTCCACGAGCGTGGATTCGTATACGTACACACCCCTCTGATCACCGCATCCGACTGTGAGGGTGCAGGCGAGATGTTCCGTGTAACTACCATGGACATGGAGAACCCGCCCAAGACCGAGGACGGCAAGATCGATTACTCGCAGGACTTCTTTGGCAAGTCCGCAAACCTGACCGTGTCCGGTCAGCTGGAGGGCGAGACCTACGCTATGGCGTTTGGTAACATTTACACCTTTGGCCCCACCTTCCGCGCAGAGAACTCCAACACCGCACGTCATGCGGCTGAGTTCTGGATGATCGAGCCCGAGATCGCATTTGCAGATCTGAACGATAACATGCAGCTTGCATGGGATATGATCCAGTATATCATCAAGCACGTGCTCAAGAACTGCGAGCGCGAGCTCAACTTCTTTAACAGCTTTGTGGATAAGACCCTGCTTGACAGACTTAACACGCTGGCAAAGAGCGAATATAAGAAGGTGACCTACACCGAGGCTGTTGAGCTGCTGTCCAAGTCGGGCGCAGACTTCAAGTATCCCGTATCCTGGGGCTGCGACCTGCAGACCGAGCATGAGAGATACCTGACCGAGCAGGTCTACGGTTGTCCCGTATTCGTCATCGACTATCCCAAGGAGATCAAGTCCTTCTATATGAGACTCAACGACGACGGCAAGACGGTTGCCGCTATGGACCTGCTGGTTCCCGGCGTTGGTGAGATCATCGGCGGTAGCCAGAGAGAAGAGAGATTGGACGTTCTGCTTGAAAGAATGGCAGAGTGCAACCTTAAGGAAGAGGACTACTGGTGGTACGTCAACCTGCGCAAGTACGGTGGCACCAAGCACGCAGGCTACGGTCTGGGCTTTGAGCGTATTATCATGTACCTGACCGGTGTTTCCAACATCCGTGACGTCATTCCTTACCCCAGAACGGTTGGCAACGCAGAATATTAATCAAAAACAGAAACGGGCGAAATTTTTCGCCCGTTTTTTGAAAAAATTTCAAAAAACGTCGGACATTTCCCGACAAATCATCGTCTATATAGGTGAAGGACATATAAAGGAGAAGCATTATGAAGCAAGAAAACAGCTATATGCTCAGCGATGAAGCGATCATTGAGCTGTATTGGGCGCGGGATGAAGCCGCGATCAAGCATACGGATCAAAAATATCGCAATTATCTGCTCAGGACGGCATATAACGTCCTGCAGGATATGCAGGATAGTGAGGAATGCCTTAACAACACCTATTTAGACACATGGAATGCCATTCCGCCCAAGCGACCGCGCGTGCTGCAAGCCTTTGTTGGCAGCATCATGCGTAATCAGGCAATTGACCGCTACCGACAAAAGCACCGCAAAAAGAGCATACCCCCATGCTTTGTTGCATCCTTTGAGGATCTGCAGGGATATGCCCTTGAGGATGGCGATGATTACACCGAAAGTGATGCAGCGCAGCTTGCCGAGGTGATCAGCGCATGGCTGCGCACGCTGGACGAACGAAAGAGATACGTATTCTTTGCCCGTTATTACGATGCGCAACCGCTTGACGAGATCGCGCAGGTGCTTGGCGTTGCACGCTCTACGGTCAATGCAGACGTTGCCTACATCAGGACTTCCTTGAAAAGTGCACTTGAAAAGGAGGGCTACACGGTATGAAAAAAGCCATGTTGTTTGATGCCGTAGGCATGATCGATCCCGAACTGCTGGAGTCCTACGTGCTTATGGATCAAAGATTGCGCAGCCGCCGCAGGACAGGCAAAACCAAAAAATATCTGGTGACTTTGCTTGCCGCTGCCGTTGCAATGATATTGATTTTCGCGCTGCTTATCACGTCTGTACCGCTTATTTACGTCTTCAATGCGGAAAAGATCAACTCAGCCGTATCCGAGGGCGTGGAGAATATCCTGTTCCCGCTTGATAAGGAAACTGACGACGGGGAGAATATCAACCCCGAGGACCTGCTGATCAATTGGGTCGAATGGAAATTCGCAGAGGAATTCTTTAATGCTTTAGGAGCGGGCACCGAGGATTCTGTCATTGATAAGATGCAATCCATGCAAGGCGGTACGCTTGCAGGCGATAGCATGCAAAGCCTTGGAGAGTTCCTTGCCAAGCTTTATGAGTATTACCTGAAGCATAAAGACGGTACGGATTTACCGCCTGATGAAAAGGAGACCGAAAGCCAGCAGGAATCCGAAACCGAGCCCGAGCCCGAGCCCGAGCCCGACCCGAGTTATGATGTGGATGGAAGCAAAGGGCTTAAGTACAAGGAACTGTCGGGCGGTGAAAGCTATGCCGTATCAGGTATAGGAGATTGCACGGATAAGGTCATCATCATTCCCGTTACCTACGACGGAAAGCCCGTTACCGAGATTTGGGAGGAGGCTTTTCGAAAGACCGATATTGAAGAGATCTATATTCCCGATGGTGTGAGCGCGATCGGTAGGGAAGCCTTCCGCGATTGCACAAAATTGTCTAATATTACGTTGCCCGAAAGCCTGCAAACCATCGGGCAGCAAGCCTTTGTGAATTGCTCATCACTTAAGAGTATTCATATCCCCGACAGCGTCATTGCGCTGGAGCACGAATTGTTTATGGGGTGCATTTTCCTAAAAGAAGTATACTGCTCACCTAATTTGCAGTCGATCGGTGTCAGAGTATTCAAAAATTGCAGGGAACTGACAGAGTTTACCATCCCCGAAAGCTGTACTGAGCTTGACGGAGAAATCTTTGCAGCGTCCGGAGTCGTCCAAGTGGAAATCCTTGCACCGATCAAGATTCTGAATGCCAATATGTTCAATGCGTGTAATGTGCTTTACTCGGTCAGCCTTCCCGACACGCTTGAGCATATCAGAGAAAGCGCGTTTAATGGATGTCTTTCTTTGCGCAGCATAGATCTGCCCGATTCTGTACACACCATTGAAAACGATGCCTTCAAGGATTGCAAAGCATTGGTCAGCGCTGATCTTCCAGGCGGACTGGTTACGCTTGGTGAACGCGCCTTCCATAGATGCTCATCGCTGAAGCGTGTGCACATCCCCAAGGGTGTTGCCACTATTGAAAAGTATACGTTTGACGAGTGCTCGTATCTTGAGGAGGTTGTGTTTGAGGATGGCGATCCCGCAACTGTGGAATACCGAACCATCCGCGAGCATGCATTTTCCGGATGCATGAAATTACAGAAGCTGGTGCTGCCAAACGATCTGAAGGTCATGGAGGTCGATGCCTTCAAGGAATGCACGTCTCTTGTGGAGCTGACGATTCCCGGAAGCCTTGAATCCATTCCAACCTCGGCATTTATGGACTGTACTGCGCTCAAAACGGTTGTGCTTGAAAAAGGCGTGAAAAATATCGGCGGAAGCGCATTCTACGGCTGTACCTCTTTGGAGCAGCTTGAGTTAAGCAGCTCGATCAATTCGATCGGCAAAAGTGCGTTTTTCCTTTGTCGGAGCTTGAAGACCGTGAATATTGGAGCAAACGTAGTCAGCATCGGAGATGACGCGTTTAACAGATGCGTTTCGCTGACCGATGTGCATTTTGCAGAGAACAGTAGTTTGAGAAAGATCGGTAATAATGCATTTGAGTATTGCAACGCCTTGACCTATATTGCATTTCCCGACTCCGTGGACACGATCGGTAAGCGACTCTTTCAATATTGCGACAATATTCAAGAGGTCGTATTCCCCGAACGCATCGTGAATATTCCCGAGAGTACCTTCAGTTATTCCGGTGTAGTGGATTACGTTGTGCCCGCAGGGATCGAAAAGATCGAAACCTTTGCGTTTTACGATGCAAAGCAGTTAGAATCGATTACGATACCCGTAAGTGTGAAAACGATTGGAAAATCCGCATTCAAAGGCTGCGATTCTATGACGCATATCTACTACGAAGGCACGTTGGAAGAGTGGCGGCAAATCAATTTTGTAGGTTTTAATTATATTAATATCACCGTTGTTTGTACGGACGGTGAAACAATTGCTTAAACGACATACGCAAGCCCCGACGGGATTTCCCGTCGGGGCATCTCTTTTTGTTGCGATTTGTTGACATTTGTGTGTGTATTTGGTATAATGTGTATAATGATTGCCAAAGCAAGGAGAAGCGCATGGAAGAGCAGAGAAAAATACTCAAAAAATCCGATATATTGCGTACCATGACTGAGCGCGCGACCGACAAATTCGGTATGATGATCGCTATCTCGTTCGGTGCGTGCGTCCCTTTTTTGGTCATGCTTTTCGTGGCAAACTGGATGTGGAGCGACGTCAACAGATTGGGTGGCTTTGTTTTTGGCATTATACCTTGTGCCGCAATACCTGTTTTGCTCTATGGAGGCTTCAGGCGGGTTGGGGAAATGCACCAAAAGAAGCAGAGCATTATGGAAGGCGACGTCACCGTGGTGATTGACACGCTGACCGAAGTGCGCAAGTGCGTGGAAACCTATTACAGCCACCGCACGCACACGTTAAAAGAAATCGAATACGACGTGTTTGAATTTGCGCGCGGAAACACCTTTACCATGAAAGAGGGGCTGTGGACAGAGTCCGAGAAAAACCGCGCACGCGACAAGTTCGGCGTGGGGCAGTCTTTTATTTTGGTGATCTATCAGAAAAAGAGCTGGGAGCTGCAGATGATTTATCCCGAGGCAATGTACGAATACGTTGACGATATGGCACAAGGAACGGAGGGATAACGTGCAAGAAGACAGAAGAGAAGTTATTACAAGGGAAATGCTGCTTAAAAAATTCAACCGCGGCGCGTATTTCTATTTCCCGATATACGGTGCGGCAGGCGTGATCACGGCAATCGTGTTTGCGATCTTTGCATCCCGGCTGTTCAAAGAGCTTGCAAAAGAGCCCGCAGATCAAGCGGTGGGTTTTATGGCGTTTTGCGGCGTTGTTATGCTGGCGCTTGCAGCGGTATGCGCATATCTGATATACAAAACGGTTACGCTGATCCGCGCGGTCAAAAACGAGGACGGCTCGCAGGTCGTCATTGAGCGCGCCAAGTTTTTAAGCTTCGTGGAGTTTGACCCGTGGCATTCCTTGAGGGATTACGGTTATGATGTCGTTTCCTTTGAGGGCGGCAAGGAATATCGCATTTACCATGATAAGCGAAACGGCTCAAGCTGCCCGTCAAGATTATCGGTCTGGCTGCAGATGTCCGAATACGGTGATACATATATCGTTGTCACCATGAAAAACGATCCGCAAACGGTCGTGGATCTGTACAGCGAAAAGTTCTTTGTATATAAGGAGTAAAACGATATGACCAAAGAGATATTGACAGACGAGGCGATTCGCCGTGACGTGCTGGGCAATGAAGTCAAAAAAGCGAAAAATAACGATAACAAAACACTGGTTTGGGTAATGCCGATTGCTGCTGCGGCTTTGGCGGCGGGCATTTACGTGCACGTGTTGCTTGGTGTGCTGATCGGTCTTGTTGCTATCGTGCCGATTTACTTATATTTCAAGCAAAATCAAGCCGACAATGATGTTGTGTTTGAGGTCGAGCATAATTGTGATTTTGTCGTAGAGATCGACACGCTTTCGCATATCGATCAGGAAACCGTGTATGAGCCGCACGTGCAACGTAGCTATACCAGAGGCGGGAACAGGATGCACTATACCAAGAGCGTGACCGTGTTCAAATTCTATAACTCGCAATGGCGTGTGCCCGAGATCGAAACGCTGTACGCTTGGAGTAAGGAAATGTACATCTCGCCCAAGGGGCTGGAGAACACCTCGTTGCGCGGTGACAAGTTTTATATAGTCAGACGCTTGGGTGACGCAGAGGTCGCATATGCATATAACACCAAATTCTTTACATATAACGGTAAGATAGGAGAGTAAGGCAATGACCAATAAGGAATGGTTCAAAAAAGAGGCTAAATTCGGTTTGATGATCCACTGGGGTCTGTATTCGCTGCTGGCAGGGGAGCACCGCGGAAAGCGCATCGGCATGATCGCAGAATGGGCGCAGGCGTATTTCCGTATTCCGAACGAGGAATACTCGCAGCTTGCAAAGGCGTTCAATCCCATTTATTTTGACGCCGAGGAATGGGTCAAGCTTGCCAAGGATGCGGGCATGAATTACATGGTCGTGACCAGTAAGCACCACGACGGTTTTTGCATGTTCAAATCCGAGTACGACAACTACAACGTGGTGGACGCAACGCCCTTTGGCAGAGACGTGATCGGTGAGATCGCTGCGGCTTGCAAAAAGCACGGTCTGAAGCTGGGTCTGTATTATTCGCAGGAGCTTGATTGGCACGAGCCCAACGGTGGCGGTTATCACCCCTCGCACCTCAATATTGACGACACGCATTGGACCAACAACTGGGATTTCCCGAACGACGATCAAAAGAATTACGAGCAATGCTTCCGCGCAAAGATCCTGCCGCAGATCCGCGAAATTTTGACCAAGTACGGCGATATTTGCCTGCTTTGGTGTGATACGCCTTTTCAGATCACGCCCGAGCAATCCAAGGAATTGCGCGATCTTGTCAAGGAGCTGCAGCCCGAATGCCTGCTGAATTCCCGCATTGGTAACGGACTTGGCGACTACGTATCCATGGGCGACAATGTCATCCCCAATGAGTATATGGAGGATATTCTGGTGGAATCTCCCACCACGCTCAACGATACCTGGGGCTTTAAGTATTTCGACGATAACTGGAAGAATGCCGACGAGGTCATTCGCATCAAGAAACACCTCAACGACCGCGGCGTCAACTACCTGCTCAACGTAGGCCCCGACCACTTAGGACGTATCCCCGTGCCCGCGCTTGAAATTCTGCGCGAGGTTGGCAAGAGAGAGGAATAACATTACTTTCGGTGGGGGCTTGCTCCCACCGATTTTAAAAAAATAAAAAAATTTTAGCAAAACCGTACACTTTTTCTAAAAAAACGCATCTATAAGGGTGAAGGATGCTGAAAGGAGAACGATATGGAAACGAATTACGTCCGCATTCTGAGTGACGAAGAGATCATTGCACTATATTGGGCGCGCAATGAGAATGCTATCAAACACACCGATGACAAATACAGAGCGTATTTGCTCAAGGTGGCATATAACATTTTAAAAGACATGCAAGACTGTGAGGAATGCCTGAATGACACCTACCTGTCTGCCTGGAACACCATTCCGCCCGAGCGTCCGTATTTGCTCAAAGCCTTTTTGGCTGCCATTATCCGCAACCAGTCCTTGATGGTCGGTCGCAGGCAAAAGGCGCAGAAAAGAGCCGCGATGAGCCAAGCCGTATCGCTCTCAGATCTGGAAGACGTGCTGGCAGATGCGCGCGAAACCGATGATGTACGCATGCTGGCTATGGTCATTGAGGCGTATATTGCAAGCCTTGACAAGGATCAACGGTATATTTTCCTTGGCAGATACTATTTCGGCAAGTCGATCGATGACATTGCAAGCGAAATGGGCGTGAGTCGCTCCAAGGTCTCCAAGCAGATCGCGTACATCAAGCAATCCCTCAAACAAAAGCTGGCAGAGGAGGGAATCGGGCTATGAACAAAAACGTGATGATTGATGCGATTTCCGCCATTGACCAAAAGTATATCATTGAGTACGTGCAGTATGAAACCAAGCTGTCTATTCTCAAATCAAGACGCCGAAAGAGAAACCGCGGCATCCTGATCAGCGCAGCCTGCCTTGCTTTGGTGTTCTCCATGCTGCTTGTCTCTCTGCCGCTGTCTTTTATCGTGCTTGGCAGCAAGCCCGTGCAAGAATGGGGCAGCCAAGTCATCGAGAACGTGCTGTTCCCGTTGGATCAGCAGCCCGCAGATCCGGACGATCCCGATGCACCCACACCGCCTGCGCAAAGTCTGTTGCAGCTGAATTGGATCGAATGGAAGTTTACCGAAGAGCTCTTCAACGCTCTCGGCGCAGGTACGGATGATTCGGTCATCAACAAGCTGCAATCCATGCAAAGCGATGGATTGGTAGGCGAGAGCATGCAGGATCTTGGAGATTTCCTGGAAAGACTTTATGAGTATTATATCGATCATAAGGATGAGGTTGATGCAATCATAGGTGAGACGGATACCCAAACGGAAACGGATACTGAATTTGAATCGGAAACAGAAACTTTGCCTCCGTTAGAACCCGGTGTGATTCGTGTGGATGATCAGGATGTACAGTATCAATTGAACGAGCGTGGAGACTTATTTGTGGTTTTAGGATTCACGAATGAATCACAGAGTGAATCCGATTATCGATATCGCGTGATTATTCCGGAAGAAATAGAGGGCATACCCGTCAAAAGTATAGCGGATCATGCATTTGAAAATCACACGGGACTGCAAGAGGTGATATTGCCTGAAAGATTGAATGAAATAGGATCATATGCGTTTGCCTGTCCAAATCTTGAGACCATTAATTTGCCGGAAAGTTTGGTCGCTATTGGAAAAGCTGCGTTTAAAAATGCAAAGCTAAAAGAAATTGTAATTCCATCAAACGTGCTCCATATCCCCGAGGAAATGTGTTCGTCTAACGCGTATCTAAAGCAGGTTACGTTCAATGGAAACGTGTTAACGATTGGGGATTACGCATTTAGAAACTGTTCAGCACTGCAAAAAATTACTCTGCCGGATAGTTTGTTAACTTTAGGATCTGGTGCGTTCTACGGATCGGGCCTGATCAAAATCATCATTCCCGTTAGTTTGGAGACAATCAGTTGGGAGGCGTTTTCGGGTTGTGAAGATTTGAATGTAGTAGAGCTTTCGAAAAACACTAAAACAATTCAGGATAAAGCATTTTATGGCTGCACTATTGAGATTCTTAATATACCATACCCATACGTGATTATTGGAAGTTGGGCGTTTTCCAAGAGTACGCTTCGTACCATAAATTATAATGGTACAAAAGCCGAATGGATTATGCATGTAGGGAGCGGAGATGTTCTTTGTACCGATCACCAAATTCAAGTCATTTGTACAGATGGTAAAGTTCTGATTGAATAACAAGAACCCACAGGGCATGACCCTGTGGGTTTTCTCACGTTATTGTTGCTTATCTCTGGATTCTGCCCGAGCCGTCGCCGCCTGCCAGCTTTTCTACCTCGGCAACCGTGACCATGTTGTAGTCACCGCCGATAGTGTGCTTGAGTGCGGATGCAGCAACTGCAAATTCAACAGCCTGCTGCGTGGTCTTGCCGTTAAGCACTGCGTAGATCAAGCCGCCGCCGAACGAGTCACCGCCGCCAACGCGGTCAATGATGGTCAGCTCGTACTTCTTGGAGAAGCAGTACGCATCTTCTGCCACATTGTAGAGCATTGCGCTCCAGCCGTTCGCGCTTGCGCTGTGGCTCTCACGCAACGTGATGGCAACCATCTCAAATCCGAACTTGTCAGCCAGCTGCTTTGCTACCGACTTGTAGCCCTCGTGGTTGAGCGTGCCGCCGTAAATGTCGGTCGCCTCAGCCTCAATGCCGAAAACGTCCTTTGCATCTTCTTCGTTGGAAATGCAAACGTCTACGTACTCGCAAAGCTTGGTCATGGTCTCTCTTGCCTGTGCGCGCGTCCAAAGCTTGCCGCGGTAATTAAGGTCGCAAGAGATCTTGATGCCGCGTGCCTTTGCAGCCTTGCAGGCATCAAGACAAATCGCAGCCACGTTTTCGCCAAGTGCAGGGGTAATTCCGGTAAAGTGGAACCAATCCGCACCGTCAAAAATGGTGTCCCAATCAAAATCCGCAGCGTCAGCCTTTGCGATTGCCGAGTTTGCACGGTCATAAATGCAGACAGAACCGCGTTGCGAAGCACCCTTTTCGTTGTAGTAGATGCCCACGCGGTCGCCACCGCGCACGATCATAGAGGTGTCTACCCCATATCTGCGCAGGGAATTGACCGCAGCCTGACCGATCGCGTGTGCGGGGAGCTTGGTCACAAAAGCAGCGTCCATACCGTAGTTGGCAAGAGAAACAGCCACGTTGGCTTCACCGCCGCCAAAGGAGAATTCTACCTGACTTGCCTGTACGAATCTTTCATAGTTAAAGGGCTGAAGTCTGAGCATCAGCTCGCCAAACGTAATAATCTTTCCCATAATAGCCTCCTATCAATCAAATGCCGCGCTGCGCGCTTCCTTGCAGAGCGCGGTGATCTTATCGAAGTTGCCTGCCGCAATATCGGCACGGGGGCAGATCCAAGAGCCGCCCACTGCCTGAATAAAGGGTGCATCGATATATTCGCGCACGTTTGCGGTGCTAATGCCGCCCGTGGGCAGGAATTTGACGCCTACGAAGGGTGCGGAGAGGTTCTTCATTGCGTTCAAGCCGCCGTAAATGTTGGCAGGGAAGAACTTGATGACCTTAAGCCCCATGTTAAGAGCAGCCGTGATCTCGGTGGGAGTGACGCAGCCGGGCGTGGTGGCGATGTCATTTTCGATGCAGTAAGCAACCACGTCGCGGTCAAAACCGGGGGAAACGATGAATTTCGCGCCCATTTCGATCGCCTGTTTACATTGCTCTACGTTGAGAATGGTGCCTGCGCCAACCAGCATGTCGGGGCACTCGTCAGCAACAGCCTTGATCGCCTCGGGAGCAGCAGCGGTGCGGAATGTGATTTCCATGACGTCCACGCCGCCCGCAAGTAAAGCCTTTGCGGTGGGAACGGCATCCTCAACCTTGTCAATGACCACAACGGGGACGATGCCCACGCGGGAAAATCTTTCAAGTACGGTCATGATGTAGCCTCCTTAAACGCCCGAATAAGCGGCAAAACCGCAGTCAATGGGAAGCACGACACCGGTAATGGCGGATGCGCTGCGATCGTCGCAAAGGAACAGCGTTGCACCAAGCAGCTCCTCAGCCTGTACGTATCTGTGGCAGGGCGTACCGTTCAGGATCTTTGCGCTTCTTGCGGTGGGAGTGCCGTCCTCATGAAAGAGCAGGGAGTAGTTCTGCGCGGAAACAAGGAAACCGGGAGCGATGGCGTTGCAGCGGATGTTGGTGCCTGCAAAGTGTGTTGCCAGCCATTGCGTGAAGTTGGAAATACCTGCCTTTGCTGCAGAGTAAGCGGGGATCTTGGTCAAGGGGGTATATGCGTTCATCGAGGAAATGTTAAGAATGCAGCCGCCCGTCTCCAGCATATCCTTGGCAAACGCCTGCGTCGGCAGCAGCGTGCCCTGGAAGTTGAGCTTGAATACGAAGTCAACGCCGTCTGCATCCAGATCAAAGAAGGAC
Organism: Eubacteriales bacterium; assembly: GCA_045658965.1. GTDB lineage: Bacteria > Bacillota > Clostridia > Oscillospirales > CAG-272 > SVQP01. Next base: position 68,981 of record JAZOVZ010000086.1, on the reverse strand, counting down.
TTGCCCTCGGGAGTTGCCTCGTGATGGTATTCGTTAGAGGTGGTTGCTCTGGGGTTATTGCCGCCCGCACCGTTGACCAGTACGTCGCACTTGCCAAGATCGGCAAGCACCTGCGCGTGTACCTCTTCCAGAGCTGCGGGATCAAGCACGTTTGCCTTGTATCCCTTACAGATAAAGCCTTCTGCAGTCAGCTCGTCGGCAAGCTTGGTCACAGCGTCAAGGTTTAAGTCAAGAGCTGCCACCTTGGCACCGCACTGTGCAAATGCACGTGCCATTGCGCCGCAGATCAGTCCGCCGGCACCGGTAATCACGACAACCTTATCGGTATAGTCTATTTTCAAAGGTAAGTTGATCATATTATTTTTCCTCCAATTTATCAAGCATGTCCCAAACGCCCAGCATGTACATAATGCCAAGTGCGCGGTCGTAAAGTCCGTAACCGGGGCGAACCGTACCGGGACCCTCGCCCCACAGGTGTCTGCCGTGGTCGGGTCGGATATAGCCGTCAAAGCCGCAATCGTGGTAAGCCTTGAGAATGTCAAGAATGCCCGTGTCACCGTCGCAGTCGCGGTGGGAAGCCTCGGAGAAGTCGCCGTTTTCGAAGTGCTTGACGTTACGGATATGCGCAAACGCAATGCGGTCGCAATGCTTGCGCACAATGTCTGCTACGTTGGTATCGGGGTTGGCATTCAAGCTGCCCGAGCAAAGCGTCAGGCAGTTGCAGGGGTGATCGACCATAGAAAGGAAACGGTCGATCGAGGGCTCGTCCACCAGAAGTCTGGGCAGACCGAAAATATCCCAAGGCGGGTCATCCATGTGGATCGCCATTTTGATGCCGGTCTCCTCGCATACGGGCATAAGTGCTTCCAGGAAATACTTGAGGTTTGCCCACAGCTTTTCGTGGTCTACGTCGGCGTACGCCTTGAACAGCTGGTCCAGCTTTGCCATACGCTCGGGCTCCCAGCCGGGGAAGGACATGTTGTATTTCTCGGTGAAATCCAGAATGTACTTCGCCATGGCATTGTAGTCGTCCTGGATCATGTTCTTTTCATAGAACAGCGCGGTCGAGCCGTCGCCAACGGGGTGGAACAGATTGGATCTGGTCCAGTCAAAGATAGGCATGAAATTGTAGCAGATGACCTTTACGCCAAAGGGAGCTAAGTTGCGAATGGTCTGCTTGTAGTTTTCAATATAAGCATCGCGGGAGGGAAGACCGATCTTGATATCGTCGTGCACGTTGACCGATTCCACCACGTCCATGTTGAAGCCGTAAGCGTCAAGCTGCTCTTTGACCTTGGCAATTTCTTCGGGCTGCCAAACTTCACCGGGCATTTTATCGTGCAATGCCCAAACGATCCCCGTCACACCGGGAATTTGTTTGATATCGGCAAGGCTGATCTTATCGTTGCCCTCGCCGTACCAGCGAAACGTCATTTGCATAGCGCTTTCTCCTTTATTCAAGTCCAAAATAGCGGGCTGCGTTGTAGTAGCAGATATCCTGTACAAGTGCACCTACCGCGGGAATATCGCAGGGGTACTCGCCGTTTTCGATCCACGTGCCGATCAGGTTGCAGAGAATGCGGCGGAAGTATTCGTGTCTTGTGTAGCTCAGGAACGAGCGCGAGTCGGTCAGCATACCGATAAAGTTGCCAAGAATGCCAAGGTTGGCAAGGCTGGTCAGCTGATCCTGCATGCCCACCTTGTTATCGTTGAACCACCATGCGCTGCCGTGCTGCACCTTACCGGGGATCGAGCTATCCTGGAAAGCACCCAGCAGCGTGTCGATCCATTGGTTATCGGCGGGGTTGAGGCTGTAGAGCACGGTGCGGGGCAGCTGCCCGTCCTTATCCCATGCGTCCATCAGTCTGTACAGCGGTGCGCAGCTATCGGTGACGGCAATGCAGTCAAAGCCGGTATCGGGGCCAAGCTCGGCAAATCTGCGGCTGTTGGGATTACGCATGCAGGAAAAGTGCAGCTGCATGACCCAACCGCGGCGTGCATATTCGCGCCCGCAGAAGAGCAGCAGCGCGGTCTGATACGCTTCGGTCTGTTCCTTGGTAACCGCACCACCTGCAAGGGCAGTAGTCAGGGACGCGTTGATCTCGTCCTCACTTGCTTCGCGGTACATGATATAATCAAGCCCATGGTCACTTGCACGGCAGCCGTGTGCGGCAAAGTGATCCATTCTTGCAGAAAGCGCAGCCTTGACGTCTGCAACGGTTTTGATCCGGGTCCCTGCTGCCTTGCCAAGCTTTTCGATATAAGCGGCAAAGCCCGGCTTGTGCATATTGAGCGCGGGGTCGGGACGGAAGCTGGGGCAAACCTTGCAGTCAAGTCCTTCGTTTGCAATCAGCGCGTGATAGCCGAGATCGCTGCAGGGGTCATCCGTCGTACCGATCATGGCAACCTTGCTCTGCGCCACAAAATCTCTCGCGCGCATGGTCTTGAGTTTTTCGTTGCAAAGATTCCAGACCTCTTCTGCGGTCTTGCCGTTGAGTACGCCCTCGTAACCGAAATAGGTTTTCAGTTCAAGGTGACACCAATGATACATGGGGTTGCCCACGCAGCGAGGAAGCGTCTCTGCGAATTTTTGAAATTTTTCGCGATCGGGAGCATTTCCCGTGATGTATTCTTCGGGAACACCGTTGGAGCGCATGATGCGCCACTTGTAATGATCGCCCCCCAGCCAGATCTGCGTCAGATTTTCAAACTGTCTGTTTTCATAGATCTCACGCGGATCAATGTGACAATGGTAATCTACTAAGGGAAGCTGCGCAGCGTAGTCGTGATAGAGAGCTTTTGCAGTATCATTTTCAAGCAAAAAGTCGCGGTCCATAAATTGCTTCATGTAGCACCTCTGTTTGTAAAAAATAAAAATAGTTTTGCCCATGCCCTTGACAGAGCTTTATATATATTGTACAATATAATCATGGAAAAAGCAATGGGATTTGCGAATTATATGAGGAATTTTTTCTGTCAAAATGAGGGAATTTCCGGAAAGGGACATTATGATAAGACTTTGCGCATTTTCGGATGAAGCATCTGCATCTCTGCAAGGGCAGATTGCCGCAATGACGAGAAACGGTATTGCTTTGACAGAGCTGCGCTCGGTAGACGGAAAGAACGTCAAGGATCTGACGCTTGATGAGGCTGCGCAGATCAAGGCGGAGCTGGATGCTGCGGGCATTGCGGTCTGGTCGATCGGATCACCGCTTGGAAAAGTGGATATTACCGTGGATATTGAGGAGTATCTGCAAACCGTGGAGCACGTTTGCGCGCTTGCAAACGCATTTGATTGCAGAAGGATCCGCATGTTCAGCTTTTTCGGTGCGTACGATCAGTCCGAGAAGGTATATACGTATCTTGCGCGCATGGTAGAGACTGCCGACAAATACGGCGTGCTGCTTTGCCATGAAAATGAAAAGGACATTTTCGGTGACACCTTGGAGCGCGTGCAGTTGATCAAGCAAAACGTGCCCGGGCTTGCCCACGTGTATGATCCTGCAAACTATCTGCAATGCGGACAGGATTCGGCGCAAACGCTGGCAGCTCTGCACGCGGATACAAACTATTTCCACGTCAAGGACGTGGTAGCAGAGACTGGTGAGATCGTGCCTGCAGGATACGGTGACGGCAGAATCGGGCAGCTGATCGCCATGATCGACACAAACGCGGACGCGGTACTGACGCTGGAGCCGCACTTGCGCGTGTTTGCGGGATATGCCCAGATCGATGCAAGTGAAATGAAAAACAAGTTTACGTTTGAAACCAACGATCAGGCGTTTGACGCAGCTGTTGCAGCTCTGAAAGCGTTGCTGCTGCAAAACGGCTACGCGCAGACCATGGAGGGATTTGAGAAAGATGCAAGCAGGACTTAATTTGTATTCCATCCGCAATTATCTGGATACCGAGGAGCATTTCCTGGAGGCTGCCATGGCACTCAAGGAGATGGGATACTCCTATATGCAGTATTCGGGCGGAGCTTTTGACGCGGACAGAATCGCGCGCGTCAGCGCACAATCGGGGCTGCCCGTGGTGCTGACCCACGTGCCCATGGATCGCATTGTAAGCGATACGCAGGCACTCATGGAGGAGCACGCGAAATTCGGCTGCAAAAATATCGGTCTTGGCGCTATGCCGCCCGATGCCATTGCAAATGAGGTCAGATGCAAGCAAATGATCGAGCAGCTCAATAAAGCGGGTGAGGTCATGCAGCAAAACGGCTTCTCCTTCTTCTATCACCATCACCACTTTGAATTTTTCAAGCACGGCGGACAAACCGTGTTTGATTACATCATTGAAAACGCACCGTATATCAACTACACGCTGGACACCTACTGGCTGCAGTACGGTGGCGTGGACGTTGGTGCAACGATTGACAGATTGAAGGGAAGGATCTGCTGTGTCCACTTAAAGGACTATATGATCACCAATACTCCCGAAAATCCCGGTGCATTCACACCCATATTTGCACCCGTTGGTGACGGTAACATTGATTTTGTCTCGCTGCTGCCTCGCATGAGAGCCGCAGGCGCGCAGTATTTCCTCGTAGAGCAGGACAACGCAGCAACGCTGCCCGATACCATGGAGCAGGTCGGCCGCAGCATCAAATACATCAAAGCACACCTTTAAGGAGGACACAGACATGGAAAAGGTAAGAGTTGGTATTATTGGTCTTGGTAATCAGGGCACGCACTATATGGCGGGCTTGTTTAACCCCGGCAAGATCCCGAACGGTGTGATCACCGCGCTTTGCGATAACAATCCTGTCAAGATTGAGGCTATGAAAGCAAGAACCGTGGGTCAGGACATCGCATATTTTGATAATTACATCGACATGCTTGATAGCGGTCTTTGCGATATGGTCATGGTCGTTGTTCCGCACTATTTCCACCCCGAAATGGTCATTGAAGCACTCAAGCGCGGCATTCACGTGATCTGTGATAAGCCTGCAGGCGTCTATACCAAGCAGGTCAAGGAGATGAACGAGGTTGCCAAGCAGTCAAACGCACTGTTTGCCATGATGTTCAATCAGCGCACCAACTGCGTATACCGCAAAATGCGTGAGATCGTGCAGGCAGGCGGCATTGGTGAGCTGCAGAGAGTGACCTGGATCATTACCGACTGGTACCGCACCCAGCAGTATTACGATAGCGGTAGCTGGAGAGCAACCTGGGAAGGTGAAGGCGGTGGCGTGTTGTTTAATCAGTGCCCGCACCAGATCGACCTTGTGCAGTGGGTAGTCGGTGAACTGCCCGTACAGGTCAACGGCTTCTGCCAGTACGGTAAGTGGCACGATATTGAGGTTGAGGATGACGTAACCGCATATTTGCGCTACAAGAACGGCGCGACCGGCATGTTCATTACCACCACGGGTGAGGCTCCCGGTACCAACAGATTTGAAATTTCCGGCACCAAGGGCAAGCTGCTGGTTGAGAACAACAAGCTCTACTATTGGCAGAATGAGCAGGACTCTCAGGAGTGGTCTAAGTCTGCAACCATCGGCTTCGTTCCTCCTAAGTGCACCATGACCGAGGTTGAGACCGACGGAGAGAACCCCCAGCATATGGGTATCATCAACAACTTCATTGCGGCAATTCGCGGAGAAGAGCCCTTGTTTGTTGACGGTAAAGAGGGCATCAACGGCGTTGAGCTGATGAATGCCATGGAGCTTTCGGGCTGGAACAACGGTGAGGCTATCATGCTGCCCGTTGATGAGGACAGATACCTGCGCGAGCTTGAGCAGCACGTAGCAAATTCCCAAAAGAAGACGTGTAATGACGGTGCTGTCGCAGATACCGCAGGTACGTTTGGCTCAAAATAAGGAGAATTGTATGAGATCTGCCATTATCGGTTACGGTAATATTGCAAAGCTGCACGAGCAGGTGCTCAAAGGTCAAGGGCATGAGATCGTAGCGGTATGTGACGTCAGTGAAGCCGCTTTGCGTAACGCACCCGGTCAATGTCATTATACGGACTACGCTGAGATGTTGGACCGTGAGCAGATCGACGTGGTACATATCTGCACGCCGCATTACCTGCATGCCGATATGATTGTCGCAGCTTTGGAGAGGGGAATCAACGTGCTTTGCGAAAAGCCGTTGTGCATCAGCGAGGAGGATATCCCTCGTATTCTTGAAGCGGAGAAAAACAGCAAGGCGCAGTTGGGCGTTTGTTTGCAAAACAGATACAATGCAGCCAACATTGCGGTAAAGACGTACTTAGAGGGCAAAAAAAGTCTCTGTGCGGCCGCAAGCGTGACTTGGTACAGAGATGCCGCATATTACGCTTCAGGCGCTTGGAGAGGAAAATGGGAGACCGAGGGCGGCGGTGTGCTGATCAATCAGGCATTACATACGCTGGATCTGGTGCAATGGTTCGTCGGTATGCCCGAGCAGCTGCGCGCAAGCATTTCCTGCATGACGCTGTCGGATGATATCGAGGTTGAGGATACAGCCGTGATATTAGCCGGCAAGTCCGGTCAGGGCTTTACCTTCTACGCTACCAACGGCGGTGCGACAGATTGCCCGGTAGAGCTGACCGTGCGCGCGGACGGTGAATGGATCAAGGTCATGCCCAAGGACGTTTTGTACGGTGAGAGGCACGAGCATTATGATGACGTTGCTTTGAGTCTGGGGAAAGCATGCTACGGCTCCAGCCACGGTGCGCTGATCGCAGATTTCTACGACTGCGTGGCAACGGGCAGACGTTTTGAGATCAACGGTACGGAAGCCGCAAAGGTAGTACGTCTTGTACTGGCGGCATACAGAAGCCAAGGGAAATCCGAAAACGTAACCAAATAAAGACAACGGCGAAGGCTTTTAAGCCTTCGCCGTAATTTTATGATTATCTCTTTTTCCAAACGTAAGGGGAGAACAGCACCAGCATGGGTACAAGCTCCAATCTGCCAAACAGCATTGCAAAAGACAGCACAAACGTGGAAAGATCGGAATAGGGAGCAAAGTTGCCAAAAGCTCCGAATTCACCAAGTGCGGGACCGATATTATTGACGCAGGAGATCGCTGCGGTCAGATTTGTTTCCATGCTGATACCGTCAATTGAAATGACCAGCATTGTAACTATCGTTACCAGAATGTAAACCGTCAGGTATCCCGTAGCGGAGCGAAGCGTTTCGTCGGGAACTACCTCTCCGTCTACACGAACGACGTTAACCGAGCGCGGTCTGATCATATGCTTGATCTCACGTACAATATTTTTACATAAGATCATGATACGCGAGATTTTCAAGCCGCCACCGGTAGAGCCGGCGCACGCGCCGATCATCATCAGCATGACGATCACGGTCTTGGAAAGCACAGGCCAATCATTGAATTCCACCGTGCAAAAGCCGGTCGTTGTCATGATCGATGAAACTTGGAAGAACACGGTGCGTAAGCCTTGACCGAATGAGTCGAACATGCGGTATGTGTTGATCAAAATGACTGTTACTGACGCGATCACCACGCCAAGATAAGCACGGAGCTCTTCGCTTTTGAACACATCTTTGATTTTACCAACCAAGATGAAAAAGAACAAATTGAAGTTGATACCGAACAGCAGCATAAATATGCCAATCACCCATTCAACGGCGGGGCTGTTATAGCCGGCAACGGAATTATTAAGCACCGAGAAGCCACCCGTGCCCGCGGTTGCAAACGAATTGACGATTGCATCGTATAACGGCATTTTACAAAGCAGCAATACAATGATCTGCAGAACGGTCAGCGCAATATAAATGCCGTACAGAATCAGCGCGGTCTGGCGCATTTTCGGCACAAGCTTTCCCTTTGTGGGGCCGGGCACTTCCGCGCGCATCAGGTGTATTGCCTCGCCGCCTGCGCTGGGCAGAATTGCGAGCATAAATACCAGCACACCCATACCGCCTATCCAGTGCGTAAAGCTGCGCCAGAACAAAATGCCGCGCGGCAGATGCTCCACAGCGGGCAGAATGGTTGCGCCCGTGGTGGTAAAGCCGGATACCGTTTCGAAAAATGCGTCTATGGGATTGCTGATCGCTCCGCTGAAAATAAAGGGGAGTGCGCCGAATACTGCCAGCAAGATCCAAGCCGCGCTGACGCAAACAAAGCCTTCTCTGGCATAGATCTGCGTGTTTTTGGGCTTGAGGATCACGCACGGCAGCGAAATGACGAGCAGAATTACGATCGTATAAACGAAAGGCATGATATCCTCATGCGAGATCAATGATACTGCTAAGGGCAGCGTCATCAGAATTGCTTCGATGAACAAGATGCATCCCAGCAGATACCGTAGCATGCGATAATTCATATTATTTCAAAATATCCTTTATGTCGTTGATTTCAACACCCGTGGTAAACAGAATGACCGTGTCGCCGCTTTCCATTTTATCATTACCGGAAGGGATAACGATCTTGTCCTTATGTACGATGCTTGCGATAATCACGTCACGTCTGAGCTTGAGGTTTTTGAGCGGAATGCCCGTAATGCCTTCGACAGGCTCTTTGATCACACATTCCAGTGCTTCAAAGTTGTCCTCCATGAGCTTGTGCAGAGATTCGATCTCAATATCCTTGGTAACAGCCAGCGATCTGACGTAACGTAAGATTTCGTTAGACGTGGAGTATTTGGGCGATACGATTCCGTCAAGTCCCATGCCCTTGAAGAGATCAACGTACTGCATGGCACTGATCAGCGTAATAATTTTTTTGGTGCCTTGCGTTTTTGCATACAAGGAAACGATAGCGTTTTCTTCGTCCTCGGAGGAAAGAGCAAGGAATGCATCGGCTTTCGCAATGCCTTCTTCCTTGAGTACGGATTGATTGGTGCCGTCGTCACGGATGACGTTGCAGTCAAATCGCTCGGCAAGTCCGCGGCAAAGCGTCTTGTCCGGCTCAATGACGGTAGCTCGGATCTTGGTTTTTTGCAGGTGATTGAGCAGATAATAGGTCATTCTGCCACCGCCTACGATCAGCACGTCTCGTACGGGGTGCTTGTACGCACCGATCACCTTAAAGAAGTTGACCAACTCCTCGTCGTGAGCGGTGACGCAGACCTGATCTCCTGCTGCGAGGATAAAATCACCTTTAGGGATGTAAGCCTTGCCTTGGCGCAAAACTCCGCAAATCAAAAAGCGCAGATTGAGTTTGGTGTGCAGCTGCGCCATGGTCATACCGCAAAGAGCCGACCCTTCGCCAATGACAAGCTCTGCAAGCTCCACTCTGCCGTGATAGCAAGTATCCACCTTGGTAGCAAAAGGGAAGCGCAGCATACGTGATATCTCTTTGGCAACAGCCAGCTCGGGATTGATGGTCAAAGAGAGGTTAAGGTCCTGCTTGATCATTTGCATCAGCTCGCTGTACTCGGGGTTACGCACGCGCGCGATGGTGTGCTTGGTTCCAAGCTTTTTTGCGGATGCACAGCAAAGAATATTCAGCTCGTCCTGATTGGTTACTGCAATCAGCAAATCAGCCTTGTCAGCTCCTGCCTTGCGCAACGTGGAGACGGATGCGCCGTTACCCTCGATACCAATCACGTCAAACTTGGTATTCATTTCATTCAAAACTGCAACGTTATGGTCGATCAGCGTAATATTATGATGTTCTTGTGCAAGTCGAGTGCAAATGACAGTACCGACCGTGCCCGCACCAACGATAATAATTCTCATAACAAATCTCCATATAGAAGTTTACATATATAACAATTATATCACAACCGTGAAAACATTGCAATAGTTTTGAGAAATTCTTGACAAAAATGCGGAAATATGATATATTATCAATGTAATTTTTAATATCAACCCCGGAGGTCAGTTATGGAAAAGGTAAGAGTTGCGGTAGTGGGCATTGGTTGCCGCGGTCAATATATGATGGAGCATTGTCTGTTAGATATGGATAATATGGTCGTGACCGCAGTATGCGACACGTACGAAGACAGAGTGCAATGGGGCGTGGATGCCGTTGTGCGCCACGGTCAGCCTGCACCCTTTGCAAGCACGAATTGGCATGACGTCCTCAATAAGGAGCTTGCAGATGCCGTGCTCATTCTTTCCTCTTGGGAATCCCACGTGCCGATCGCCATTGAAGCAATGCAGAAGGGCATTGCCGTCGGCATGGAGGTTGGAGGCGCGTACTCCATCGATCAATGCTGGGATATGGTGCGCACCTATGAGCAGACCGGTACGCCCTTTATGTTCCTTGAGAACTGCTGCTACGGCAGAATTGAAATGATGGTCATGAACATGATCAAGCAAGGTCTGTTTGGCGAGATCGTGCATTGCGAAGGCGGCTATTGCCACGATCTGCGTGACGAGATCGCGTTTGGTAAGGAAAACAGACACTACAGACTGCGCAATTATCTGCACAGAAACTGCGAGAATTATCCCACGCATGAGCTTGGCCCCATCGCACAGATTTTGGATATCAACCGTGGCAACCGCTTTTTGTCGCTTGTGTCCGTGGCAAGCAAGGCGCGCGGCATGAACGAATATGCAAAGCAGCATGATAACGTCAATCCCGCGCTGCAGACCGCAAGCTTTGCGCAGGGCGACGTGGTCACCACCATCATCAAATGTGCGAACGGCGAGACCATCACGCTCAGCCTGGATACCACACTGCCCAGAGCCTACAGCCGCAGATTTACCGTGCGCGGCACGCTGGGTATGTATATGGAAGATAATAACTCGATTTATTTGGATTCCGATTTTACTCCCGCTGACCATTGGAATTGGTCCGTACAGTGGAACAACGCGGAAAAGTACCTGGAAAAGTACGAGCATCCTGTTTGGGAGAAGTATCTCAAGGAAGGCTTGCGCGGCGGCCACGGCGGCATGGACGGACTTGTTTACGACGCCTTTATCGAGGCAGTCCGCAACGGTACACCTTGCCCCATCGACGTCTATGACGCAGCCGCCTGGATGGCTGTCACGCCGCTGTCCGAAATGTCTATTGCCAAGGGCGGCGCCCCCGTCGACTTCCCGGACTTCACCAACGGCGCGTTTTGTGACCGATAATTGAGCAAAAAAAGGAACTTGCCTTGGGGCAAGTTCCTTTTTGTTATTTCATCTTTTCCTGCTTGACCTTATGGTCAATGATGTGTCTGGACGCAAGCTCTGCTTTGACCTCGTCAACCGAGATGCCCATTTCGTTCATCATGACCATGACGTGATAGGCAAGATCTGCGATCTCGTAGATGGCTTCCGCCTTATCCTGATTCTTGCCCGCGATGATGACCTCGGTGGATTCCTCGCCCACCTTTTTGAGGATCTTATCCATGCCCTTGGCAAACAGATAGGTGGTATAAGAGCCCTCGGGCATCTTTTCGCGTCTGTCTGCAAGCAATGCCTCAAGTGTTTTCATCGAAAAGGGTTCTTGCGTGCCGCTTGTGTAAACAAGATCGTTAAAGCAGGTCTCCGCTCCCGTGTGGCAGGCGGGGCCGTCCTTATTGACAAGCACGGTCAAGGTGTCACGGTCGCAGTCCGCCTTGATGCACAGCACGTGCTGGCGGTTGCCCGAGGTTTCGCCCTTTCTCCAGAGTTCTTGTCTGGAGCGCGACCAGAAGCAGGTCGTGCCCTCGTCCATGGTGATCTGCAGGCTTTCTGCGTTCATATAGGCAAGCATAAGCACCTTGCCGTCGACTGCGTCCACCACAATGGCGGGGATCAGCCCATTACTATCAAATTTCAAATCCTTGATATTCAACATATTATAACCTCACGATGATCCCTTGCTCGGCAAGTTCTGCTTTGAGCGAGGGAATTTTGATTTCTCCGAAATGGAAGACCGATGCGGCAAGCCCCGCATCTACACCCGGAACCGAATGGAAAAGAGTAATAAAGTCCTGCACGCTGCCCGCACCGCCCGATGCAATGACCGGGATCTTGACGGTATCGCAAACCGCCTGCAGCATTTCAATGTCAAAGCCCTGCTTGACACCGTCTGTGTCAATCGAATTGACCACGATCTCGCCCGCGCCGTTTTGCTCGGCGCGTCTGACCCATTCCAGTGCCTCAATGCCGGTGTTTTCGCGTCCGCCCTTGGCAAAAATGCGGAAGGTGCCGTCCACGCGCTTGATATCGGCGGAAAGCACGACGCATTGGCTGCCGTATCTGCGCGCTGCGTCATAGATCAGATCGGGATTCTTGATAGCACCCGTGTTGACGCTGACCTTATCCGCACCGCAGGCAAGTACGCGTTCAAAGTCTGCAAGTGCATTGATGCCGCCGCCCACCGTAAGCGGTATAAAAACGTTTCTCGCGGTCTCTGTCAAAATATCGGTAAACAGGGCACGTTCGGTAGCAGATGCTGCGATATCGTAAAAAACAAGCTCGTCAGCACCGTTGTCGCTGTAGTATTTGGCAAGCTCGACGGGCGAATTGACGTCGCGGAGTCCTGCAAAGTTGACGCCCTTGACCACTCTGCCGTCCTTGACGTCCAGGCAGGGAATAATGCGCTTGGTGATCATTCTGCCACCTCCCGTACCGCGTCCACAAGATCAATCGCACCTGTGTAAAGTGCTTTGCCTAAAATCGCACCGTACATGTGCATATCGGCAAGTGCCTTGACTGTCTCAATATCCGAAATGCCGCCCGATGCGGTGAAGCACATCTGCGGAAACTCTGCTTGCAGAGACTGGTAAAGTGCACGGTTTGTGCCGCCCATCACGCCGTCCTTGGAAATGTCGGTGCAAATGATTACGCGCACGCCGATTTCCTGCATGGAACGGATAAACTCCGCACCCGACACACGCGAGGTCTGCAGCCAGCCGTGCGTGGCGACCATGCCGTCGCGCAGGTCTGCTCCAACCGCGATTTGGTCGCCATACGTAGCAACTGCCAGCTTCAAAAATGTGGGATCGGTCAATGCAGCCGTGCCGAGAATGACGCGATACGCGCCTGCGTTCAGGTATTTTTCCACGGTCTGCATATCTCGGATGCCGCCGCCTATTTCTAATTTGAGGGAAGTATTTCGGATAATGGCACAAACCGTTTCAAAATTGGGGGGCGTGCCGTCACGCGCGCCTTCTAAGTCAACCACGTGAATATGCGTTGCGCCCGCAGCCTCGAACGACTGTGCAACCGCAACGGGATTATCATGATAAACCGTCATTTGTGCGTAATCGCCCTTGGTCAGGCGTACCGCCTTACCGCCAATGAGGTCTATTGCAGGAAAAAGTATCATGTTATCAAACCTCCTTGGTGGATTTGGGATCAAATTCAGCGAATGCACGCAGAATCTCAAGCCCTACGCGCCCGCTCTTTTCGGGGTGGAACTGTGTGCCGCATACGTTGCCGCGGCATGCGGCAGCGGTCAAAAGCGCGCCGTATTCGGTCAGAGCACTGACCGAGGCATCACACTGCATGGCAGCATAGGAGTGCACGAAATATACGTGATCCCCCTCGTTTACGTACTTGAAAATGGGGTGCTTGGGCTTATCCTTGGGGAAAATGAGCGCATTCCAGCCCATCTGCGGGGTCTTTAGGTTGCCGATCACGGGCGCGATCGGACAAACTGCACCGGGAATCAAGCCAAGTCCCTCGTGTTCACCAAACTCAAAGCTTTTGTCAAACAGCATCTGCATACCAAGGCAAATGCCCAAGATAGGCGTGCCTTCAGCCGCTTTTTGCTTGACAATGGTATCCAACCCGCTTTGGCGAAGCTTATTCGCTGCATCTTCAAATGCACCAACGCCCGGCAATACAATGCGCTCTGCATGCAGAATCGTTTGCGCATCCGACGTGATGCATACTTGCTCGCCTATTTTTTCAAACGAGCAGGCAAGGGAAAAGAGGTTTCCCACGCCGTAGTCGATAATCGTAATCATAATACACCCTTGGTGGAAGGAATTTGGTCTGCTTTCGCAGCGTCAACAGCGCAAGCCTTGGCAAGCACGCGCGCAGCTGCCTTGAATTCTGCTTCAATGATGTGGTGCGAGTTTTTGCCCGCAAGCATTCTGAAGTGCAGCGTCATGCCTGCGTGACGCACGAACGCCAACCAGAATTCCTCGGCAAGCTCGGTGTCAAAATCACCCACGCGTGCAGCGGGTATTTCCACGCTGTAGCCAAGATAGGGGCGACCCGAAACGTCCACCGCACAAAGTATGAGTGCTTCGTCCATGGGCAGAATGATATCACCGTATCTGTAAATGCCCTTGCAATCACCCAGCGCTTTTGCAAACGCCTGTCCAAGGCAAATGCCGATATCCTCGGCGGTGTGGTGGAAGTCCACCTCACTGTCACCCTTGCAGTTCACGGTCAGATCAAAACCGCCGTGTCTTGCAAATAAGGTCAGCATGTGCGTAAGAAAGCCGCAATCGGTCGTGATCTCACAGCTGCCCGTGCCGTCAAGATTTAAGGTAAGTGCGATATCGGTTTCATTGGTTTTTCTGTTAATTTTACAGGTTCTCATGAAAAGTTCTCCTTTCAGAGGATGGATCTGATGGCATCCAGCAGGGCATCGACCTGCTCGCGTGTCCCTACCGTAATACGGCAGAAGTCGCTAAGGCGGGGCGCGTCAAAGTAACGTACAAGAATTGCGCGTGACTTGAGCTGCAGATACAGCTGTTCACCCGAAATGGTGGGATGCTTGGTAAATACGAAATTGGTCAAAGAGGGAAGCGTGGTAAAGCCCATCGCATCAAGCTGCTCTGTCAGATAGATGCGGTTCTGCGCAACGATGCTGCAATTCTGCATGTAATAGTCGTTATGCTGCAGAATGGCGTGCGCGGCAGCCTGCGAGAGCGAGTTTACGTTATAAGGATTGATGGAATTGCGTATGGTCTCCAGGTCTGCAATCAGCGCAGGCTGGGCTACTGCAAAGCCCACTCTGCCGCCCGCAAAGCTGCGGGATTTGGAAAAGGTGTTGATCACAAGCAGATTGTCGTACTTTTCCACCAGAGGGATTGCACATTCTGCACCGAAGTCCACGTACGCCTGGTCTATGACCACCACGTTATCGGGGTTGGCTTGCAGGATGCGCTCGATCTGCGCACGCGTCAGAGCAATGCCGGTGGGAGCGTTGGGGTTGGCAATGAACAAGGTCCTGCCAAGACCTGCATAGTCATCGGGATTGATGCAATATTGCTCGTCCAGCGGTACGATCTTAGTATCGGTCGCATACAGACGCGAAAGAACGCTGTAAAAGCCGTAGGTAATATCTGCATACGCCGCACCGATCTCCTTGTTGCAAAAAGCAAGGAATGCAAAGGACAAAAGCTCGTCCGAGCCGTTGCCCAGCGTAAAATAATCGGGGGTATAGCCGTAAATACTTGCAAGATCCTCGCGCAGCTTTAACATGGTGGGATCGCAGTATAAGTTTGCCTTTTGCGCCGCACTCGCTACTGCATCTATAACCTCGGGAGCGGGCGGGAATGGAGACTCGTTTGTATTAAGCTTGATGAGCTGCTGTACGTTTCTGGGTTGTTCACCCGGTACGTACGCCTTGAGCTCACCAGGCTTACGGGAGAAAAATTTACTCATTTGTCAACCTGATCTCAGCGCTTCTTGCATGTGCCTCAAGGCCCTCCTTGCGGGCAAACAGAGCAATATCGGGCGCTGCTTTCTGTATAGCGTTGCGGTCGTAGTAGGTATAGGAGATCTTTTTGATAAAATCGTCAACCGACAAGGGGCTGGAGAATTTTGCCGTGCCGCTTGTGGGGAGCGTGTGGTTTGTGCCTGCATAATAATCGCCAAGGGCTTCGGGGCAGTACCTGCCAAGGAATACCGAACCCGCATTTTCGATCTTATCAAGATAATCAAAAGGATTGTCCACGCAAATCTCAAGGTGCTCGGGAGCGATGCGGTTGGCAACCTCAATGCCTTGCCACAAGTCCGCGCAAACGATGATCTTGCCGAAGTTATCAATAGAGGGGCGCGCGATTTGTTCACGGGGCAGAATGGAAAGCTGACGCTCCACCTCGGATTGTACCGCATAAGCAAGCTGCTCGCTGTCGGTGACAAGCACTGCGCTTGCCATCTTATCGTGCTCAGCCTGAGAGAGCAGGTCGGCAGCCACGAATGCGGGATTGGACTTGCCATCTGCCAGTACCAGAATCTCGGAGGGGCCTGCGATCATGTCAATGGCGACCTTGCCGTAGACCTGACGCTTTGCTTCTGCCACGAACGCATTGCCGGGACCGACGATCTTGTCTACCGCGGGTACAGACTCCGTACCGTATGCCAATGCGGCAACCGCCTGTGCGCCGCCGATCTTGAAGATCTTATCCACACCTGCAATCTTTGCCGCACAAAGAATTGCGGGATTCACCTTGCCATCGCGCATGGGGGGCGTGACCATGACGATCTCACCAACGCCCGCAAGCTTGGCGGGAATGCTGTTCATGAGCACGGTGGAGGGGTAAGCCGCCGTGCCACCGGGCACGTAAATGCCAACCTTGGCTAAGGGAGTGATCTTCTGACCAAGTACAATGCCGCCGTCCTTTTGCATCTCAAATCCGGTTCTTACCTGGTTTTTATGGTAAGCTTCAATATTGGCAGCTGCGTCGCGCATCACGCGGATAAATTCGGGGTCGCTGCCTGCAAACGCCTCTGCGATCTCCTGCTCGGAAACCTGCAGCGCATCCAGCTTGACCTTGTCAAATTTCTCGGTGTATGCAAGCAGGGCAGCGTCCTTTTGCGCTTTGACGCTTGCAATGATCTCGGTAACTGCGTCCTCTACGTTGAAGGCGTCCTCGGAACGGTTGAAAATTTCTTCGTCCGAAACGGCGTTAAAATCATATATGCGAATCATGGGATTTAGTCCTTTCTTTGCTCCTGAAGCTTTTGCTGCAGCTCGGAGATCTGCGCGCTGTTAAATTTGTAAGAGGTCTTGTTGGCAATCAGCCTTGCGCTGACCGAGGCAATATCCTGCTTGACCACAAGCCCGTTTTCTTTGAGCGTCGTGCCTGTTTCCACAATGTCAACGATCACGTCCGAGAGCCCGAGAATGGGGGCAAGCTCGATCGAGCCGTTGAGCTTGATGATATCAATGGTTCTGCCAAGCGAATTGTAATATTGGGATGCAACGTGGGTAAACTTGGTTGCCACGCGTAAGGGGCGACCGTAATCATCCTCAAATTCTGCCTTGGCTGCCACGCAAATGCGGCATTTGCCTATGCCGAGATCGAGCAGGGAATAGACGTCGGGCTGGTATTCCATGAGAATATCGCTGCCTGCAACGCCAATGTCAGCCACGCCGCGTTCTACGTAGATCGGCACGTCTGAGGGCTTGACGAAGAAGTAAGAGACCTCGTCTGTGGAAAAAACAAGCTTTCTGGAGGGCGTATGGATCTCGGGGCAGGCGTACCCCGCAGCTTCAAACTGCGCAAGCACCTTATCGCCAAGTCTGCCCTTGGGTAATGCAATTCTGATCATGCGAGCACCTCCTTGACGTGGAAAACTTTGACAAAGCTGCGGTTTTCGGGCTGCGTTTGCGCTGCGAGCACAAGATATCCTTGCTCGGTCAGCGTCTTAACGGCACGAGCAACGTCTGCCGCTTTGTCCTGTTCGGTGTACAAAAGCAGAGCGTCCGTATCGTGCTTGGTTTCGCTGTAACGGATATAGTCAAGATAAATGGCAAATCCGAGAGCGGCTGTGCTGATACCAAAACGGTCGAGCAGGGGATCGTAACGACCGCCCGAAAGCACGGAGACCGGAACGTCCTTGATGTATCCCTTGAAAATAATGCCGTTGTAGTAGCCGAAATCGTGCATGAGCGAGAAATCAAGATACACGCCCGCATCAAGTCCCATTGCACCAAGCACGTCAGCGGTCTGTGCAAGCTCGTTTACCGCAGGCATATCGGGCAGCATCTCTTGCAGTACGGGGATCATTTTGCCGATAGGAGCGTAGGAATTCACCAGTACCGTAAGCGGATGTTTTGCACCCAGCATAGCAGCAATACCGTCCGCGTTCTTTTGCGTGATCATTGAGATCAACCGGTCGCGATCAGCACCGCTTTCGCACGCTTGATCAATCAGCGGCATGAGAATACCCATGTGCGAAATATCAAGAATGTTTTGCGCGTCAATTGCGTCCAGCGAAGTTTTTGCCAGCGCAAGCACCTCGCTTGTGGCATAAATGGAGCCGTCGCCGATCAGCTCAAGTCCCATCTGATGCAGCTCGCTGAATTCCTTTTCTCCCTTTTTTACGCGGTAGACGGTTTCGTTATAAAACGCCTTGAGGGGGAGTCGGGGATTTGCAGCCAGGCTCTTGACGATAGAGAGTGTGATATCGGGCTTGAGAGCCTTGAGCTTGGAGCCGTCGGTAAAGGTCAAAAGTCTGCCATCCACCAAAAAGTTCTTGTTGTCGGCATACAGGGCATAGTCTTCGAATTTATTCATAGTAAACCTGCGATAGCCGTATTTTGCATAAAGCTGGGCGCATTTGGTGATGGTCTGTTCCGCAGGAGTCATTGCATATTGGTTGATTGCCATTCGAAAATCCTCCTTAATAATAAAAGGATACCAAGATTATACTACAAAGAATCGCTTTAGTCAAGTAAAGTGTGATAATTATTTAACAATAAATGTAAATATTTTGTGAACCTATAGACAATACGGAGTATTTGTGATAAAATATGTGAGATTTGTGCGTTTGGAGGGATAATATGCTGGGGCTTGAAAGGGGAACTGTAAGGCTTTGTGCGCATGAGCATGCGTGGGAAGACCTTGGCGTGCAGTACTGTGCACGTATCAAGAGTGCTCTTGGAGAGCTTGCCGTAGCGGTGGAGCACGTAGGCAGCACGTCTGTGCCGGGACTTTGCGCCAAACCCATTATTGACGTTGCGGTCGCGGTGCATTCCTTTGATGCTCAGATCGTTTCTTTGATGGAAGCGGCAGGATTTTGGCACAGACCCGCCAATGACAACGAATGGCAGCTCTTTTTTGTGCTGGGTGAGGGTGAGTGGCGCACTGCACATATTCACGTTGTCAAGCACATGAGCATGGAATGGCGCAATTATATCAATTTTAAGGCTTATCTGACCGAATTTCCTGTGGTGCGCAATTCTTACGGTGCTCTCAAAACCGAGCTTGCACAGCGTTACCCTAACGACCGAAATGCCTACACTGAATCCAAAGCAGATTTTATTAAATACACGCTTCGAAAGGCGATGGTTTGGTCGTATCTCGGCAAGCAGATTGAGGCAGAGATCGACAGACCGATCGGATATTTGCACGTAAAGGGAAGCAAGCAATTGCTTTATCCCGTTAATTACGGTTACATTCCGGGGGTGCTGGGCGGTGACGTCGAAGAGCTTGACGTGTACTGCCTTGGCGAAAAGCAGCCTTTGGAGCGTTTTTCGGGTAGGGTGATTGCGATCGTGCACCGTGCGGATGACGTGGAAGATAAGCTGGTCGCGTGTCCCTTGGATCGCGACTTTGACGCGCACGAGATCTGCCGCGAGATCTATTTTCAGGAGAGATTTTATGACACGACCGTCGAAACGGTTGATGGACAAAAATTGCACATAAGTAACGGAGAGAAAAATGGTAATTGAACTTTTGATTTTGGCTGTAGCACTTGCGATGGACGCCTTTGCCGTAGCCATTTGTAAGGGCCTTTCGATGCAAAAGGCAACCTTAGGCAAGGCTGCCGTTGTAGGCGGTTGGTTCGGTGCTTTTCAGGCACTCATGCCCGCGCTCGGCTTTGTCTTGGCAGGTATTTTGAATAAGTTTTTCGGTGATTATCTTGAAATGTTTACCGGTTGGATCGCCTTTGTGCTGCTTGCCATCATCGGTGGCGGTATGATCAAGGAAGCACTCGAAAAGCAGGAAGACGGCTGCTCAAGCTGTGAAAATACCGACGCTTCGCTGACCGCGCGCGTCATGTTTCCCATGGCGGTTGCTACCAGCATTGACGCCATGGTGGTCGGTGTCGGCTACGGATTGCGCCCCGATATGACAGTGCCTCGCGTGCTGCTCAGCGTAACTCTGATCGGTATCATCACGTTCGCGCTCTCCGCGCTTGGCGTCAAGATCGGTAACGTGTTTGGCGACAAATACGAGAAGAAAGCCCAGCTCGCAGGCGGTATCGTCCTGTGCCTGCTCGGCATCAAAAACGTGCTCGACCAGTATGGCGTAATCGACTTTGCCTGGAATTGGTTCACGGGGTTGTTTTCTTGATTTCAATTTTTCATCGAATATTTTAGGCGAGCGTATTTGGCGCTCGCCTTTTCTGCATATTCACACAAAAAACAAAATTTTATGGTATAATAATAAAAAACTTTCAAAAATCATTACACACTTTCAAATTTTTTGGTACTACTATTTATGAAGGGCCTTTCAATACGCAAGGAAGGAGGCGAGTTATGGAACTTCAAAGCAAACAAACGGCAAAAGTGCCGATGGACGACGAAAAGATCGTTGAGCTTTATTGGGAACGCGATGAAAAAGCGATTGAGGAGACCGACTTCAAATACAAGAAGTATCTGTTTTCTATTGCTTACAATGTCGTTCACGATAGGCTTGACTGCGAGGAATGCCTGAACGATACATATCTTGGTGCATGGAACGCAATGCCGCCATCAAGACCAAATGTGCTCAAAGCATTTCTGACGACCATCGCACGAAGAATTGCGATCAAACGCTATCACAGCAATCTGCGGCAGAACGTGATACCTTCCGAAATGACAGTGTCTTTGTCCGAGCTTGAAGATTTCGTAGCCGGTGACGAGGACGTCGGTGCAGATTTTGACGCAGAGAGACTGGGGCGCGTCATCAGCAACTTTGTTCACTCGCTTTCCGAGCGCAGACAATTCATATTTATGAGTAGGTACTACGTTGCCGATCCCATTGACACGATTGCAAGTGATCTGAACTTAAGCCGTTCAATGGTAAACAAGGAGCTTGCCGCCATTAGAAGTGCCTTGAAAGAAAAACTTGGAAGTGAGGGTTATTCGATATGAAAAAGAAAGAATGGAACGAAGGTTTGAATCACCTTGATCCTGACCTTGTTGAAAAATACGTTGAGCAAAAGGATAGGCTCAGACAGAAGAACAAAAAGCCCAAAGGAGTGTGGCTTCGCTTTGGAGCAATCGCGGCTTGCTTCGTGATGATTTTAAGTGCGGTCATTGTTGTGCCGATGCTGCGAGAGGATGATCCGGGGATTATCACTCCTCCCGATGAAACGAACAATGACGTCGGTGTAAATCCGGGACCGGGGACGACGAATGATAATAACAGACCGAATATACCGATTGTGAATGTTCAAGTTCCTTCTTCCGCACCTCAATATTACGGAAGTGAGTCGAGTGTAAACAGTTCGTCAAGTTCCGCACAAGCAGAAATTGTGCAAAGCGGAATATCCGTTACTGCACGTTTTGTAGAAGCTCTTCCCGATACCTACACGTTCTTTGACGATTGGCGACAGGTTGAGTTTCGTATTATAAGAATGGAGGTAATAACCGTTCTTGAAGGTGCTGATGTCCCGAGTGAATTTTGTTTTATTGTTCCTAACAGCCATATGACAGATTATAGTTTGTTCGACAAACTTGTCTTTATGGATATTGCTCAATATGGTTATGAGTATTCTCTCGTTTATAATAAAACTCAGGCGTGTGCCGAACAACTTGAAATGGTTCTTTTTGGATATAGTAACACCGTATTCAGTTGGTTGGGGGCAAAAATTACAGCGTTTGATTCTGATAATCACTTCGATATGAGACTGTGGGAGGCAACGGAGAGTTGGAAAACAAGCACACGCTCCACAGCGGAGTATTTCGGAGCTGAGTATTTTCAAAGTTACACATTACAAGATGCCGAAGAAGAAGCACGTAACTCCGGACACGGAGAGGATTACTACTATGTTCATTCTCTCGCGGATGTGAATGGTGAAGCAGCAGAGGCACTCGATTATATCAAGTCCTTTGAAAATGGTGTTTATGTGACAACGCTCGGTGCTGGGAAACTCTTTTACGGTCCGGAAGTTCAGCTTGGATTCCGAAGATATATCAATGGATTTGCAACCAATGAAAACGGAATGATTTATGCCGATAGCGTTAATTGGTCAAATGCACGTTTTTCAAAAGAAGATGAACAAAATCTTCCCGACCTACAAGCGGCGGTTGCTGCCGTTATAAGTACGTTTGAGGCAGGCGAAATAAAGCCCCCTCATTTACAAAACGCTAATCAAGAGAAGCTGAAAAGCTCCGGAGTTTTTGGATGGTATGCCAAAACTGCAAATGGAGTTATAGGTGTGGTTCGGGTGTCATGGTATTACGAGGATACAGATTTGCGTCATTATTATGATGACAGTTATTTTGACGATGCATATTATATCATCGAATATGGATCTGATGAGTGCGTACCGATTGATAAAGATGCTTTGTTCGATAGAATTGGTGCTGATTATGAGAAATCATATATTTTTGCGGGCGAATACGATGAGTACGGTAAAGTTCGCGATATAGTTTATCCTATGGCATAAAACACACAAAAGGCGAGCGTATTTTTTGCGCTCGCCTTATCTTGATATTATCAAAAAATATGATATAATAGGATCATGTATTTAACGAAAAGCAACGAAAAGCAAATATCTATTTTAAGTAGACAGCAGAACTATTGACTTACGATGTACATATCGTTATACTTGTAGTGCATCTATAACTAAAGGAGCTGATACGAATGGATGAAAACTTCAAGATAGGAAATTTTATATGCGAACTGCGAAAAAGCAAAGGATTATCGCAGGCTGAACTTGGCAACAAGTTAAACGTAACCAATAAGGCGGTTTCTCGGTGGGAAACGGGACGCGGACTTCCCGACAGTAGTTTGTTATTGCTTTTAGCGAAAGAATTGGGCGTCACCGTAGATGAGATCTTGCGTGGAGAGTTTGTTACTTCCGAAGCCGAACTGACTACAAATAAGGAACCTCGTGTAGAGATCCAAGAAAAAAGCACAAAGGTCAAAAAACAAAATACGCTATTGGAATACAGAGGAATAAAAAAGCAGTTGCTTAGGGATTCACTTATCGTTATTCCAACCTTCATTTTTATCTGTGTTTGGCTCTATTTCGGATTAAATCCGAATATCGATTTGACACCTACTGCCGACTATCAAACCTCGGTTATCATCAATTTATTTGTGCCTTTGATGATCATTGATGTTGCTCAAATCGTATACGCCTCCTTTTTGATTACTGATTCTATTCGTATGCAAGGGAAAAAGTGGTATCTTAAACTTCTGATCTGCATAGGTATTTATTATGCAGTCGTTCATCTTTTCTTTGTTGTCTATATTTATAGAATCATTCGATTTATCATTTTGAGAAATAGGATGAAAAATCATCTGTCTCATTTCTAAATGTACATCTAAAAAAACGAAAATACTATAAGAAGCGGGAGCACATTTGCAATGCAAGTGTGCTCCCGCCATATTTATAGATTTTGTTTACTGCGTCACGCGGAAGGTGCGTGCTTCGCCGTCTGTCATTTCAAACGAGAAGGCGAAAGAATACGTACCGTCATCCTCGCGGAAGGACATATATCCGTCATAGCTGTAATGCTGGTAATCGTAATCGACCCAGTTGCCGCCATCAAGCACCTGAATGGTGGGCTTGGTGAAGGAATCAAAGCCGTAAACGCGTACCGCGTAAATGGTAGAGCCGCCACCGCTGACGGTAAATTCCGCGGTGTTGTTTTGTGCCATGACGGTAGGCAGGTAAGTGTCTGCGATCACCGTGCCAACGCTTGCCTCGGTCTTGATAGGCGAGAGAACCGAATCCTCTCTGACGCCGCGCACGTTGGAATCATCCGTGCTTTCGGGCTGACCCCAAGGCAGCAGGATCATGTCAATGCGTACCGTGTCACCTGTGCGCAGGGTGACGTCGCCAAGGTCTGCGGTCAGGGTTGCAAGGTTGACTGTGCCGTCATAGCTTTCCTTGAGCACAAGGTTGCCGTCATAGGTCTTGCCGCCAATGATCATCGCGTAATCCTTGATCACAACAGCCATGTTAACCGAGTCTGTAGTCTTGTGGGTAGGATCGGAGTCGACGTAGTAATCAAAGTATGCGCCCTCTTTGCCCAGCTTGTAGTAATCTGTATGCTCGCTGAGCTTGAGATCAACCGTCTGGGGCTGATTGTTCTCGTCAAGATAACCGAGCTTCTTATACACGATCGCTCTGCCGTCCATAGAGAAGAACGAGAAGTTATTGACGAAATCCTTAATTTCAAGGTCTTCAAGAACGGTCAGCTCCAGCGTGTAGTAGGTTCTGGTCTCGTCGGATTGTGCCATCTCTACCTGTCTGTAATCGACCTGGATCTTACCGTCGTCGGAAAGATAACTCATGTCAATATCCACGTAAACGGGACCCGACGAGGAAATGTCCGCAGTTTGCGATTCGGAGCCGTAGAAATTACCCTGGGCATCGGTGTATTGCAGCCAGTACAGTCTGCCTGCACTGGTGTGCTGGGGCTGATTGTTCCACAGAGGCGAGGACATTGCGCGGAAATCGGGCAGCGTCCAGTAATCCTTATCGTACACGTAGTAGGGGGCGATGCAGTTGGTCTCGGTGACACCGCAGGAGAGGTGATAGTAGGGTGCGATAAACTGAATGGAGGAAAGCTGCTTGAGCGGCACGTTACCCCAGTTCTGATACAGATTGACAGATTTGAAGTGCTTGGTCTGGTTCTTTTCAATGCGTACGGGGAAGATCGCGTAGCCGTAGTGCATATCCTCGGGGTCAAACAGCTTTTCTTCGTATTCGCCCTTGAAGTTTTTGCAAACCTCTACGTTAATGGGCAGCAGAGCATCGTTTCCATCCAGTACAACGCTGCACTCCAGCGCACCGGACGTTGTCGTATGTGCGAATACGTAAATATTGCGGTCGTAGTCGTCGCCGTTGATTTGCGTATCAACGATAAATTGCATTTGAGGATCTCTGTAGTAAGCAGGATTGAAATCAGTACCGTTCAGCGTATAGGTGTAGCAGCCGATAAGGCTGTTATAGCCTGCAAACTTTGCATTGTCGCGCGCGGTTACGATCTTGACGTCGGCCAGCGGGTTGCGCTCGATGTAAGCCTGTCTTTCCAGCTCATCAAACGAATGTCCCTCGTCGGTATAAATGCGGTGACCGATGGAATAGCTTTCGTGAGATTTCAAGCTGGTTGAGTCGGGCGTATAGGTTTGCGTGATAACGTAATAGCCGTCTTCAAGCGTTACGGTTACTTCACCTGTGTATTTGTCGTCGGCAGGGAAGATATAGCCGAACACGCCGGCGTCGGTGATATCAAAGCCAACGTATTCCACGGATGCGGCATCAATGCTGCCAATATCCGTATGCTTGCCGTTCTTATCAGCAATAACAAGCGAGGATACGCGGCTTTGCTCAATGCGGGTCACCGTACCGAAGCCGCAAAAGCCCTTGGTGTCGCCATCGGAAACAACGCGGATCTGCTGGTGCAGCTTGTCACCGTAAACGTGATAATTTCTGTCGAGCTTCATAGTGGTTGCCGCAGAGGTGGTGATCTTGACAGCCTTCATTTCCTTGATCTCGATCTTCTCGCCAACCTTGTTGCCGCAGTCAACGCGAATGCCTTCAACCTTGCCCGTATAATTGGGTATGGTAGCCAGGGGAATGATCACCGTGCAAAATTCTTCACCGGGAACAACAGAGCAGGAAACGAGCTGCTCGCTGTTAAAGTTTCCAACCGAATCGGTGCGGAGATACAGCGTAACGTTGGTTGCATGCTCGGTGCGAATGGTAAGCTCAATCGCGTTATAATCCGCAGCCTGATATTTTACTGCCCAATGGAAATAGGGGTCGTTGGTGTTACCGACAATCGCGGTCAGTACACCGTCGTTCATGCCGATCGATTCAATATCGTGCGTGCTGGGCTTGCGTGCCTTGGCAAGCAGATCGTAGCTGCCTGCGCTTTGGTCATACTCATAGACAGCGGGCAAGAATCCCTGATCCATGAAATGAATGTCATAGTAATAGTAACCGAAACGGTAGATGTTACCGCGAGCATTCGGTCCGGACTCGGAAGCATACAGCTTGTCACCGCTTTCGGTGATGACGAATGCGTCCATCGTATCGGTCACGTAAGGGGTGCCTTGCTTGTTGTAAAGAGCCGCTACCTGTTTATTGCTCTTTTGTGCAAGGTTATAGATCAGGCTGATGTCTCCGTTGGAGATCTCCGCCGTACCTCTCTTTTGATCCAGATAGCGGAAGTTGATCCGGTTTGCAACCTCGTCAGCATAAGCAATCGAATTACCCCATGCACTCGCGTCCTGCTTGATTTGGGGCGTGGTAATATTACCTGCCTGATCCATAGTAAAGCTTGCAGGCACAGAAAGCGTAGCAAGCGAGGGGAGCTCACCGGAATTTACGTCACAATTGAAGGCAGCAGAGAAAAATGCAGCAATCATATCGGACAAAAGTTGCGCTTCGCCACCAATGTACAGCTTGCTCTCGGTAACGTAAACCGTGTGCTCGGCATAAGACGCATCGCGTGCGTTACCGATCACGATCTCTTTATCGGCAACGGCATAATCCGATTGGTCGTCTGTCACGATCTGCAGGGTCACCCCGCTGACGCGTTCGATGATGTCTCGCAAAAGAACAGCCGCTGCAAAGGCGGGGTCTTGTGCGGTAACGTTGGCGGGACGCACGATCACGTAATCCGAAGCACCGTCCTTGACAAGATCAAGCACCTGCTCGGATGCGGGCGTGTCCGCAGCGCCTGTATCAGTCGTTCCTTCATCAGGACCGGGGGTGTTTTTGCACGCTGCCAAGCAGGGAAGCAGCAAGAGCAGCGAGAGTAGGAAAGGCAAAAGTCTTTTCATAAATTACCTCCGTTAGGTTATTGTATACATTATACATAAAATCCGCGGAATTGTCAATAGAAATAGGGGCAGTTGCACGCAACTGCCCCGTAGGTTTTTATGTAATTATCTCTTGGAGAGAACCTCAGCCTCGTACTCCTCGATCTCCTTGAACCAGCAAGAGCAAGCGCAAGCGCCGTTTCTCTCGCAGAACTCAGCCCAGATATCGCCGAAGGGCAGGGTCTTAACTTCCTCACGCAGCATCATCAGCTTGGTGGTGTTGCCTGCGTCCTGCAGAGCCTTCATCTCGGCATTGGGAGAAAGCAGAGCGTAAAGCAGAGCCTTCTGTACGCTTCTCATACCGATAACCAGAGCAGCTACACGGTTGATAGAAGCATCGAAGTAGTCGGTAGCCAGGAATACTCTGTCAAGAGCATCGCAGCGAACGACTTCCATCATCATCTCTCTGGTGTCGTCGTCGAAGTTAACAACGTGGTCAGAGTCCCAACGAATGGGTCTGGTGATGTGCATAGCCAGCTTCTCGGAGAAGCAGAGCATTGCGGGCAGCTTGTCGTAAACGACCTCGGTGGGATGGTAGTGACCGTTGTCGAACAGCGGAACGATACCACGGGACAGTGCGTAAGACAGAGCGAACTCACCGGAGCCTACGGTGTAGGACTCAACGCCGATACCGAATACCTTGGACTCAACGCAGGGGTAAACCTTGGTCTTGTCGTAGCCGCAAGCCAGGATCTCGTCCAGGGACTGTGCGTATCTCATACGGGGGCCCATACGGTCAGCGGGAATATCCTTGAAGCCGTCGCCGGTCCAGAAGTTGATAACGCAGGGATAGCCGGTCTCGTTTGCGAAGTACTCAGCGATCTTCATGCAGCAGATACCGTGTCTTACCCAGAACTTTCTGATCTCCTCGTTGGGAGAAGAAAGGGTCAGGCCGTTTGCCTTGGGGTGAGAGAAGTAGGTGGGGTTGAAGTCCAGTCCCATGCCGTGCTTCTTAGCAAAGTCAACCCACTTCTGGAAGTGCTTGGGCTCAAGCGCATCTCTATCAGCAAACTCGCCATCCTCGAAGATCGCGTAGTTAGCGTGAACGTTGATCTTGTGGGTACCGGGGATCAGGGAGAGAGCCTTCTCCAGGTCAGCAAACAGCTGATCGGGACCGGTTGCTCTGCCGGGGTAGTTACCGGTGGTCTGGATACCGCCGGTCAGAGGGCCGTTGTTCTCGAAACCAAGAACGTCGTCTGCCTGCCAGCAGTGCATAGAAATGCGAATGTCGGAAAGCTTGGAGATCGCAGCCTCGGTGTCAACACCGTACTTAGCGTAGATCTGCTTTGCGGATTCATAGCGTTGATTCATTTTGAATTCCTCCTAATTGATATATGTACATTTTTTTGAGAACATATATAGTCAAGATACATTATACAGTATAAACGGCAATTTTGCAAGATGTTTTTGAAAAAAAGAGGGAATTTTTTCACTCTTGAAATGTCAAGTTTATATCAAGCCTAAATGTCAGCTCCCTATTATTGTTCGTCTAATATTTCTGTAATAAATTCCTTACCGATGCCGAATAATTTGTGTTTAACTGTTTGCATTTTGACTCCTTAAAGTATTGGTTTGTTTCATAGTGCAGGTCTGGCGATCAATGATCGCCCCTACAAGTGTGTGCGTTGTGGCATTGTAATTACAAACCCTTAACGGATAAGCCGTAGGGGCGATCAGTGATCGCCCGCATATACCTTGTAGGGACAGGCGTCCTCGACTGTCCGCAAAGTGAAATTTGTTAAAGATTCTCAATCTCCGCCATCCACAGATTCATGGACGCATCGGAGGGCATGGACAGACCGCCGCGAGGGGATACGCTGACGTCGCACACTGCAGGGCCGTCGGGCATGCAGGAACGCTTGAACTGCTGAGTGAACAGGCGGCGCGTAAATACCTTGAGCCAACGCGCGACGGTATCTGCATCGAACTGTCCGTCGAAGGCGTAGCACGCAAGGCGATAGATCTTTTCCGGTCCAAAGCCGTAACGCAGAGCATTGTAAATAAAGAAATCGTGCAGCTCGTAGGGGCCTACCAGATCCTCGGTCTTTTGCGCGATGTTGCCGTTCTCGTCCGCAGGGAGCAGCTCGGGGCTGACGGGCGTGCCAACGACGTCGTCCAGCGCGTCCGCAATGGCGACCTCGCCAAGCTTTCTGTACTTGCGTGCGGCATAAGCCACCAGATTGCGCACCATGGTCTTGGAAACACCGCAGTTGACGCTGTAGTTGGACATATGGTCACCGTTATAGGTTGCCCAGCCGAGCACCGACTCGGAAAGGTCGCCCGTGCCCACAACAAGACCGTTGCATTGGTTGGCAACGTCCATCAAAATCTGCGTGCGCTCGCGTGCCTGGCTGTTTTCATATACGACGTTATGATTGTTCGGATCGTGCCCGATGTCCTTGAAATGCAGTGCAACGGATTCTCCGATCGGAATCTCTCTAAAGTCAACGCCGAGCTGCTCGCACAGCACGGTTGCGTTGTTCTTGGTTCTCGCAGTCGTGCCAAATCCGGGCATGGTGATGGCAAGTACCTTATCTGCGGGCATACCAAGTGACTTGACCGCATCGGCGGCAACAAGCAGGGCAAGCGTGGAGTCAAGACCACCCGAAATGCCAAGCACCAGCGTGTCCGCGTGCGCAGCCTTGATGCGTGCGCGCAAGCCTTCTGTCTGAATGTGCAGGATGTTCTCCCAGCCCGCATCATGATTGAATGGAACAACAAAGGGCAAGGGGTCAACAAATCTCGTCAGTTCGGTATCGGCATAGCCAAGCGAGAAATCTACCTCGGCAAACTCACGGTTGCCGGTCTTGTTGGTGAACGTAGCATCCTTGACGCGCTCGCTGTTCAGCAGCTGCACGTCAATTTCGGTGCATACGTAATCCGCGGTAAAATCAAAGGGCTTTCTGCTTGCAAGAAGCTTGCCGTCCTCGGCAATGATGGCACGTGCACCGTATGCCGCGTCGGTGGTGGATTCGCCTCTGCCTGTGTTACAGAAGAGGTATGCGCAATGATTCTCACAGGACAAATATTGCGCTTGGTTATACAGCTTGCAATCACTTCCCGCGATCTCGGGAGTGGACGCAAGGCGACAAATCAAGGTCGCTCCGGCTGCGCAAAGATCGGTGATATCACCCTTTCCAACGCATACGCCGATCTTGAGCTCGGGCATATCGGAGCAGGAGAAGATCGTGTTGTTGCCAAAGTTGCAGACCTGCATGCCGTCGCCAAACGGATCGAATGCATATGCTGCGTCGCTGAGCCTTGCGAAGTGTCTGCTGCAGACCGTTGCAGGAACAATACCAAGCAGAGTGCCCGCGCCGCAAACAGCTGCGCAGTTATACAGCTTGCCGTTCATCTGCATGGGAAGACCGACGATTGTGACCGCATCCAGATCGGCTGTCAGCTCAAGATATGCAGCGAGCGCATCCTTGGCACCTCTCAAAAGCGTACCTTGAAAGAAAAGATCACCGCAACTCGCGCCCGTCAGGCACAGCTCGGGGAAAACGATAACGCGTGCGCCCTCGTTTTCGTAAGCGGCACGGGCGGTTTGTGCCAATACCTCTGCGTTATATGCAGCATCAGCCAGTCTGATCTCGGGGGCTGCGGCTGCTACTTTGATAAATCCGTGTTTCATGGAAACCTCCGAAAAAACCATATTCTGTATGATATTATAGCACGATATTTGCATGATTGCAAGACCTCGTATAAAAAAACGCAAAATATCGCGATACGCATTGACATTCCTTACTATGTTTGTTATAATATTGTCAATAAATTATAGGAAGAAGGCTGACAAAATGAAAGACATCTCGAGAAATTTGACAATGCTGTGTGATTTTTACGAATTGACCATGAGCAATGGTTACTTCAACTGCGGTTTTGCCGATAAGATCACCTACTTCGACGTGTTTTACAGATCCAATCCCGATAACGGCGGTTATGCCGTTGTGGCAGGTCTTGAACAGGTCGTGCAGTACATCAACGATCTGCATTTTGACGAGCAGGATATCCAATACCTGCGCGACAAAAATTGCTTTAGCGAGCAGTTCCTTGACTACCTGCGTGATTTCAAGTTCACGGGTGATATCTGGGCAATTCCCGAGGGCACTGTGGTATTTCCCGGTGAGCCCTTGATGACTGTACGCGCCAAGGCGATCGAAGCGCAGTTCATTGAAACCTACGTGCTTATGATGATCAACCACCAGTCGCTGATCGCGACCAAGGCAGCAAGACTTGCTCGTGCGGCAAAGGGCAGACCCATCAGCGAGTTTGGCTCCAGACGCGCGCAGGGCAGTGACGCTGCAATTCTCGGTGCACGTGCCGCATATATCGGCGGTGCGTCCGCAACGGCTTGCACCATTTCGGATATCGCGTACGGCGTTCCTGCAACCGGCACCATGGCGCATTCCTGGGTGCAGATGTTTGATACCGAATATGAAGCGTTCAAGACTTACTGCTCGATCTATCCCAACAGCGCAACGCTGCTGATAGACACCTACAACGTGCTGGAATCCGGCGTTCCCAACGCCATTCGTGCATTCAATGAGGTTCTCAAGCCTCTGGGCATTACCCAATGCGGCGTACGCCTTGACTCGGGCGACATTACCTATCTTTCCAAAAAGGTCAGAGAAATGCTGGATGCCGCAGGCTGGACGGACTGCAAGATCGTGGTTTCCAACTCGCTTGACGAGTATATCATCCGCGAGCTGATTCGTCAGGGCGCGTGCGTTGACGCGTTTGGCGTCGGTGAGCGTCTGATCACCTCGCTGTCCGCCCCCGTCTTTGGCGGTGTTTATAAGCTGGTAGCCGTGGAAAATGAGGATGGCAGCATCCAGCCCAAGATCAAGATCAGCGAAAACGTAGGCAAGATCACTACCCCTCACTTCAAAAAGATCTACAGACTGCGCGGCAAGACGACCGGCAAGGCAGAAGCTGACGTTATCTGCTTGCATGATGAGGTGATCGACGACAGCCAGCCTTATGAGATCTTTGACCCCGAGCACACCTGGAAGCGCAAGATCATGCAGGACTATACCGCAACCGAGCTGCTGGTACCCGTGTTCAAGGGCGGTGTTCAGGTCTATGAGCTGCCCACGATTGAAGAGATCAAGGCGCATTGCGGTGAGGAGATTCAAGGTATGTGGGACGAGGTGCGCAGATTTACCAATCCGCACAAGTATTACGTTGACCTTTCCCAAAAGCTTTGGGATATCAAGCACGAAATGCTTAGAAACCGCAGATAAAGGAGATGTATATGAGCTTCAAAAGAGTTTTATTGGTAATGTTGGCATTGCTGACGCTGGGCTGTGTCGTGTTTGCTGCATGTGGCACCGATGTGCCCGATGAAGGCGGGGAGACCTCGGTTGCAGACGACGAGCAAACCAGTGACCCTGCGCAAACAGAGCCGCCCGAAACCGATGTGACGACCGAGGAGCCGACTACTGAGGAAATTACTACTACGAATGAATTGAACGATCCCATGTCCGCAACGAGCATTACCTTTACGGGTGATGAGGCGTTTACCTGGAAAAAGATCCTGGAAAACGCCAATCAGTGCACGTATGAGATCGTCAAGGACGAACAGTGCGGGTACGTGCTCAAGCTGACCACAAAGGACGGCGCGAACGATCCGTTTATCCACTTTGAGTATAAAAACTATCTCAAAAAATTCGGTATGTCAGCCGCAAGCGCGGATGACTACAAGTACGTTGTGCTCAAGATCAAGGCAGAGAACGTCACAAGTGACGCTTTTGAGGTTTTTTATGCCGCAGGTAAGACCAAATCTCCCGTCGGTGGCATGAGCAAGGTCATGACCTTTGACCAGACCAACCCCGACTGGCAGTACGTTGTAATGGATCTGTCCGCAGCGGACTGGACGGGCGCGATCAATATGTTCCGCTTTGACTTTTTGGTTGCTCCTTCGGGCGGCGGTGAATCCGTTTATATTGCTTCCATCGACCTTTATAAAACCGCAGGGGAAGCTTACGAAAGCTTCGACGTGGATATGACAAAGCCGGGTCAGGGCTCGGATCTCAAGGAGAACAAGGTGGACGGTGTCAATTATGACAAGCTCTCCGCTTCCGATGAGGACGCTACTGTGCTGTTTTGGTTTGATCATATGACCGAGAAGACCTACCGTGATACTATCACTCCGTCTGATCTGAATACCTACGTGATGCACATGGCGGGCAACAGCATAGAGAACTGCCAGTTCTTTGTCGCTCCCACCGCATCTGCAAGAAATATCCGCGTTGAGATCACCGATATGACCGACGGACAGGGCAACGTGCTGGACGCTAAGCTGCTGCGTGAGCATTACGTTAAGATCGGCAACGATTGGGTGCCCGATGCGCTGCCGCCCGTAAACGGAGATATCAGTGTTGCACAAAACAACTCGCAGGGCTTTGTGCTCAAGGTGTGGGCGCAAGAGAATCAGCCCGCAGGTCTTTACAGCGCAACCGTGAACGTATATGACGCAGATACCGGTGCATGCATCAAGACCGCCAACGTCTATGCTTACGTGTACGGTTTCTCGCTCTCCGAGCACACCGCACTCAAGACCGCAGTGCAGATGTCCCCTTGGGTGATCTCCAACTCGTATGCGCAAAAGGGAATGAACGATTATTCTGCGGAAGAGTTATACAAGATCTATTACGACTTCATGCTGGAAAACCGTATCTCCTGTTATAATCTGCCGTATTCGCTGTGGGACAGCCGCGTGACCGAGTATCTGGATAACCCCAGAGTGACCTCCTTCAGCATCAAGGAAAGCAACGGCGGTGACGAGGCAGGTGCTTATGCGCTTCTCTCACAAAATCCCGCGTGGATGGAGAAGGGTTACTTCTACTACGTAGACGAGCCCACGAATACCGATCTTCTGTATCAGCTCAAAGCGAACGGTGACAGACTCGCAAACACCTATCCGGGCTACAGACAAGTCTCTCCGTTCTTTACCAACATCACCATTGACGGCGTGGATCAGATTACCTTCATGCAGCCCTATACGCAGATCTGGTGCACTAAGATCTTTGCCTTTACTCCCAGAGAGAAGGCGATCATCAGCGGTGCGCAGTATCTGACCACCAAGCTGCAGGACGACCAATACGGTTCTTTTGCCAATAGAATGAAAGCAGAGGTTGCAGGCGGCGACGAGCTGTGGCTGTATTTCTGCTGGGAGCCCAACCAGCCTTACGCAAACTGGCTTGCAACGGGAGACGGCACAGAGCCGATTGTGACTGTGTGGCAGTGCAAGATGACCGATGCAACGGGCTTGCTTTACTGGGGCTCGACCTACTGGTCTGCCGATCCTTATAACGATCTCGCTTCTACCGTCATCACAAGTGTGTACGGTGACGGCGTTCTGCTGTACAGCGGTGCAGAGGTTGGCGTATACGAGCCGGTTTCTTCGTTCAGACTGGAGAATATCCGTCTTGGTATCCAGGACTATCAAATGCTTACCATGCTGGAGCAGGCGGCAGGAAAGCAAGCATCCGACGATATGGTTGCTATGGTGACCAAGGACGTTATTACCTATACAAACGATGATGACTACCTGCACGCAGTGCGTGTATTGCTTGCCGGGAAGGTAGCCAATACCGTGCAAAACTAAGTTGATCATAAGCCCGACACCCGAAAGCGCCTTTGCG
Source organism: Eubacteriales bacterium (assembly GCA_045658965.1). Classification (GTDB taxonomy): domain Bacteria; phylum Bacillota; class Clostridia; order Oscillospirales; family CAG-272; genus SVQP01. The sequence continues at coordinate 34,542 of JAZOVZ010000086.1, read as the reverse complement.
CGCTTTCGGGTGTTATTTTAATTATATAAATATATAAATTTTTTATAAATAGTGTTGAAATTATCAGGCTGTTGTGGTATAATGTAAAAAGGAATTTATTGCAAAGGCGGTGACTTCAATGATCGAATGGCAGGAGCTGGTAAACGCACTTCGTACGTCTATCGAGGACTTTATTCTGTTTCCGATCAACAATATGCATCCCGTGATCGATTTGTTGGATATTTTACTTTTAACGGGCTTGCTTTATTATTTATACAGATTCGTCAGAAGACGCAGAGCCGGTAAGCTGTTGATCGGCGTTGCGGCTTTGTTTGGCATATTTATGATCTGCAGTGTGTTGGATATGAAGGCACTGGGATTGATCATGGATAATTTTTTGACCGTCGGTTTGGTAGCCGTCGTTATCATCTTCCAGCCCGAGCTGCGTGATGCGCTTGAGCGCGTGGGCAGCACCTCGCTTCGTATCGGTCGCTTTGGCGGCGGAGAAAGAATGGGTACCGCTGCTGAGATCGAGCACGTTTCCGCTGAGATCGCGTCCGCTGCGTGCTCGCTTTCCTCGGAAGGATACGGTGCGCTGATCGTGGTACAGCGTACGACCAAGCTGCAGGATTACATGGACAAGGGAGAGCGACTGGATGCCAAGGTGTCCGAAAAGCTTTTGAGAAATATTTTTGTAAATAAAGCCCCCTTACACGACGGTGCCGTGATCATTGAAGGGGACCGTATTGCAGCCGCTGCATGTAAGCTGCCTCTTTCCGATAACGAGGAGGTCGTGCACGATTTGGGTACGCGTCATCGCGCTGGCGTTGGTATCACCGAGGTCAGCGATGCTATGGTGATCATTGTCTCTGAGGAGAACGGCATTATTTCCATTGCCTTTGGCGGCTCTCTTTACAGAAACTACGATTATAAGAATCTGCACGATGCGCTGTACAGCTTTATGGATTACCGTAAAAAGAAGCCTGCTGCACAGAACGGTGCAAGGCTCTCCGATTCTATTGATCCCGATAACAAAACCGACAGAAACGGCGAGGAGGATGTAAGATGAAAACGAATAATACTGCATCGCCGGCTTTTAAGGAAAAAAAGAGCATCAGCATTGCCGCGCTGATCGTGTGCTTCATCGTGGCGTTCGGCATCTGGCTCTACGCACAGGCAACCAACGACGATATCATCACGAAAACCTATAATCAGATTCCCGTAGTGGTTGACGAGGTGAGTCTGTCCGAGTTTAATCAAAACAATCCGGAGATCGATTTTGACTCCTTGAGTGCACAGTTTGCGTCTATCTCAATTCGTGGCACTAACCGTGAGCTTGCCAAGATCGATGCGCAAAATATACGTCTTTCCGTAGATATCCGAACCGCTGTTGACGGTGTTGCCACCGTGAAAGCGTATATGGTCGGAGAAAGTGCGAGCGGCGACAAGGTGGAAATCAAGGATTACGATATCACTCCCGCTGTTGTTACGGTAAACGTTTCCAAGGAAGTTGCTTGCACGGTTGAGCTTCCCGCTACTGTGGAAAAGGTGGAAAAGATAGATGACGTTGATACTGTCGTTCAGTATAGCCTTTCTCTCGTAGAGGAAAATATTGGCTTTAAGGTGATCGGCACAGAGCAGGAAGTATCCAAGATCGACAGCGTTAAGATCAGATTGGATCTCTTGAATTTTGATCCGAGCATCGTAGGACAACAGCAAATGACGGTTGCAAGCGTCAGCTTCCTGGATGAGAACGGGGAAGAGCTGTTTAACAATTCCAATCCTATCGACGGAATACGTTACACATTGCCGACTGTAATGGTCAACGTTGCGCCCGTTGATGCGGGTCCCGTGAACGGAACGGATAATGGCAAATCATAAGTATGAATGCGCTTTAGGGATGGTGATCGAATCGGTCACTGTCCCTTTGGACGCACAGGAGCAGGAAATCTTTGCTAAAGCAAAGCAAAGACTTAAAAAGATCGGACAGCAACCCGGGCAGTATACCTTCAGCTTGTTCAAAAGATCGGTAGATGCAAGGGACCGTGCGAACGTACAGTTCGTATATTCGGTGCTGGCTGTGAATGCCAACGGCACGTACCCGGCTAATCAAGCATTGCTGCAACGGCAAAAGATCAGACTTTTGCAATCCGAGCCGTTGCTGCCGGAATACGGACAGGCTGTCCTGAGCGCACCGCCTTTGGTGGTTGGCATGGGACCCGCCGGACTGTTTGCGGCACTCATGCTTGCACGTAACGGCTACCGTCCGATCATTATCGACAGAGGCGATTGCGTTCGGGATCGCGTAAAATGCGTGTCCGACTTTTATCAAACGCAACAACTTGACACAGATTCCAACGTACAGTTTGGTGCTGGCGGAGCCGGCACGTTTTCCGACGGTAAGCTGATGACGCGCATCCATGACCCCAAATGCACCTACGTGCTCAAAACCATGGTAGAGCACGGTGCGCCTGCGGATATCATGCTGCTATCAAAACCCCACGTTGGAACGGATATGCTTCGTACCGTAGTGGATCACATGCTTGAGAGCATTCGGACGCTTGGAGGAACGGTGATGTACCGTTGCAGACTTGACGGCTTTGATCAGAACGCTGACGGGCTGGTGACTGCGCATACCACGCAAGGGGATATTCTGTGCAGCTCGATCGTGCTTGCGGTTGGACATAGCGCACGTGACACCTATAAAATGCTGCTTCAAAAGCAAATGGAGCTTGTAGCCAAGCCGATATCGGTCGGAGTCAGAATTGAGCATTTGACCTCGGATATTGACAACGCGCTGTACGGTGATTTTGCCGGACATCCCGCACTTGGACATGCAGAGTACGCACTATCGGATACGCGCACGCAGCGCGGTGTGTACACGTTTTGTATGTGCCCCGGCGGAGAGGTTATGGCTGCGGCATCCGAGCAGGGCGGTTTGGTGGTCAACGGTATGAGCAATCGTGCAAGAGACGGGCGTAATTCCAATGCAGCTGTCGTAGTTTCGCTTGGCTGTGAAGATTATGAAGCCGTCAACGGCAGCCTTGTTGAAGGGGCTATCGCACTGCAGAGGAGCATTGAAGCAAAGGCATTTGCCTTGGGCGGATCGGATTTTACAGCACCCGTACAGACGGTCGGTGACTATTTGCGCGGCAGAAGTGAGCATGAACCGTCGCGCGTGATGCCGACGTATATGAACGGCAGAACCAAAACAGTGGATCTGGCGCCCATATTCCCCGAAGCGGTCAACCGCACGCTTCGCTACGGATTGGAGGTCTTTGACACCAAAATCCAAGGGTTTGCTGCAAACGACGCGGTTTTGACCGGCGCGGAAACCAGAACGAGTGCGCCCGTGCGCATTCCTCGAACCGAGCAGAGAAATGCGATCGGTTTTTCTTACGTATATCCTTGCGGAGAAGGAGCAGGATACGCCGGCGGCATCACAAGTGCGGCAGTGGACGGCGTGAATACAGCGCTTGCAGTGATGAAGCGCACGGCGCCTTTCCGCGACTGATTCAATTTTAGCATATTGTCATTTTAGAAAATTCGGTAAAATTTATTTTAAGAAACAGAATTGTTATCATGCTCTGTCGGTGCCGATGAGACCGAGGAGATATGGAACGAAACGGATGAAGGATTATAATCATGAACGAACTCAAAAGAGAGCGCGTGTGGTCGGTCTTGTATACGCCCGACGAGGGTGAGACCGATCAGAAAATTGCGCTTATTGCTCAGCATGTCGGTGTATCGCCTATCACCGCCAGATTGCTCTATAACAGAGGATACGATACTCCCGAAAAGGCGTATTCCTTTATGAACGTAAACGTATCGTCCTTGCACGATCCTTATTTGATGAAGGACATGGATAAGGCTGTCGAGAGAATTGCAAAGGCGATCGAAGCAGGCGAAACCATCGCGATTTACGGTGACTACGACGTAGACGGTGTTACATCCGTTACGTCTATTTACCTTTATCTGCAAAGTAAGGGCGCGGATATCGTATACTATATTCCCAGCAGAGATAAAGAGGGCTACGGACTGTGTGATGCAGCGATCGAGGTGCTGGCAGATCACGGCGTTACCTTGATCGTAACGGTTGATACCGGTATTACCGCAGACCGCGAGGTAAAATTTGCTGCACAAAAGGGAATAGACATGGTCATTACAGACCATCACGAATGCCGTGCCGAGCTGCCTTGTGCATGTGCGGTCGTAAATCCGCACAGACCCGATTGTCCGTATCCCTTTAAGGAGCTTGCGGGCGTTGGCGTCGTGTTTAAGCTGATCTGCGCGTACGAGATTTTTGAATACCGCAAATGCGGCAAATCCGAAGCGCAGGCAATTGAAGCGGTGTGCCGTGAATACGTGGATCTGACCGCAATCGGTACGATCGCTGACGTGATGCCGATTATTGACGAGAACAGATATATCGTATCCGCAGGACTTGAGGCAGTGCAAAACACGCAAAGATGCGGCTTGGATGCTCTGATCGAGGCATCCTCGTACAATCCGAATGCCAGACAGGATCAACCGCCCAAGAGAAAAAAGATCACATCGGGCTTTATAGGGTTTGGCATTGCTCCCCGAATCAACGCAGCAGGCAGAATCAGCAGCGCAACCAAGGCGGTTGAATTACTGCTTGAGCAGGATCCCGACGTGGCAAGAGAGAGGGCAGAGGAGCTTTGCAAGATCAACACGCAACGCCAGATCGAGGAAAATCGCATTGCCGAACAGGCGTACAAAACGATTGAACAGCAGCACGACTTCCAAAACGACAGAGTGATCGTGCTGGAGGACGATTCCTGGCAGCAGGGAATTATCGGTATCGTGTCTTCTCGTATTACTGAAAAATACGGTTTACCCTCCGTGCTGATCTCGTTTGACGGCGCAACGCGCGGTTATGCAAGCCTTGACGACATAGGCAAAGGCTCGGGCAGAAGCATCAAGGGTATGAATCTTGTTGATGCGTTGACGTATTGCGGTGATCTTTTGACGAGATACGGTGGACATGAGCTTGCAGCCGGCTTGTCAATTGCAAGATGCAATATTGATGAATTCCGCCAAAGAATCAATCAATACGCAAGAGAAAATCTTGACAGCGATGCATTGGATATCCGCTATGAGGCGGACTGCGAGGTGGACGTGCAGCAGCTTACCATGCCCTTGGCGGCAGAGCTTTGTGCGCTGGAGCCGTTTGGCGTTGCCAATCCCACGCCTGAGCTGGTTTGCAGAAATCTGACCGTCTATAAGATCATTCCCCTCGGTGCAGGTAAGCATTGTAAGATCATTCTTGCAAAGGATGGCTTGCAGATGCAAGCGGTTTGGTTCGGAACCCCCGCCTCAACCTGTCCCTTCAGCGTGTCGGATTGCGTGGACGTTATGTTTCAGCTTAGCATCAACGAGTACCAGAATGTGAAAAGTCTGCAGCTGATCGTCAAGGATATGCGAATTTCCGACGATTATGCTGAAAAGTGCCGCTTTGAAAGAGAAAGATATCAACAGATTTTGGAGGGAGATACGTTTGCAAGCTCTGAAAACGTATTGCCGAGCAGAGACGATATCGCAGAGGTGTATAAGCTGCTGCGCAGAGAATGCCGTATCGGTCACAATACTTTTTCACACAAAACGCTGCTCTCTACGCTGAATCTGACTTCAGCCCTTGGGATCAATTATATTAAACTAAAATTCATTATAGCAATTCTTGCGGAGCTCAAGCTTTGCGGCGTTAAGGAGCCCGGAGAAAACCTGTACATTTTTGACGTATACTGTAACGTAGCTAAGACCAACATTGAAAATTCAGAGATACTGAAAAAGCTGCGTATGCAATGTCAATAACTTCAAGAGGAAATACTATGCAAAATTCGGTTCATACTGATATTACAAGGTTGCTTGATATACTCAAGGCGACCGGAAAAAAATATGACGTGGAAAAGATCACGCGTGCGTTCGAATATGCGGATAATCTGCACGAAGGTCAGTATCGCGTCAGCGGCGAAAAGTATATCTCCCACCCGGTGGCTGTTGCGGAGATCGTAGCGGGACTGGAGCTGGATACCGACTCCATCTGTGCTGCGCTTCTTCACGATACCGTGGAGGATTGCGCAGAAAAGACCAACCTTCGGGAGATTGAAAAGCTGTTTGGCAAGGACGTTGCCGTACTGGTGGACGGTCTTACCAAGATCGTTGCACTTCAGGTAGAGGATAAAGAAGAAGCGCATATTGAAAATCTCAGAAAAATGCTGCTTGCTATGTCCAAGGACGTACGCGTCATCTTTATCAAGCTGTGTGACAGATTGCATAATATGAGAACGCTTGAGGTCAAGCCTGACCACAAGCGCAGAATCACTGCGCTTGAAACCATGCAGGTCTATGCACCCTTGGCGCACAGACTCGGTATGCAAAAGATCAAGCAGGAGCTGGAAAATCTCGGTGTACGTTATCTTGACCCGATCGGTTACGAGGAAGTGCGCGGCGGTATTGAAAGCAAATACGGACAAAGCCTGAATTTTATTGAAAATATCCGTCAGACAGTGGGCGCAAAGCTTGAGGAAAACCATATTGCCTATACGCTTGAGGGCAGAATCAAAACTGTCTACAGTATCTATAAAAAGATGTTCTCGCAGGGCAAGACCTTTGACGAGATCTATGACTTTTACGCAATGCGCATTATCGTGGATACGGAGCTGGAGTGCTATACCGTGCTTGGTATTATCCACGAGATGTTCAACTCCATGCCCGGTAGATTCAAGGATTATATTTCTACCCCTAAGCCGAACATGTACCGTTCCTTGCACACGACCGTTATCGGCCGTTCGGGCATTCCGTTTGAGGTGCAGATCCGTACTTGGGAAATGCATCACATTGCAGAATACGGTATCGCAGCGCATTGGAAATATAAATCGGGTGCTACCTCCAAGGAGGATATGGACAAGAAGCTGGAATGGATCGCCCGTCTGATCGAAACCGAAGACGATGCGCGTGATCCGGACGAGTTTATGCACGCCCTTAAAACTGATATATTCCACGATGAAGTATTTGTGTTTACCCCCAAGGGTGACGTCATTGCCTTGCCGCAGGGCGCAACCGCGATCGATTTTGCGTATGCGATCCACTCGGCAGTCGGTAACCGTATGATCGGTGCCAAGATCAACGGCAGTATCGTACCTATTGACCGCGTATTGGAAAACGGAGAGATCGTCGAGGTGTTGACCACCTCCGCCTCCAAGGGCCCCAGCAAGGACTGGCTTTCCATTGTCAAGACCGGAGAGGCTAAGGCAAAGATCCGTCAGTGGTTTAAGCGCGAGAAGCGTGACGAGAATATCATTGAGGGTAAGAACCAGTTCGAAGCCGAGATCAAAAAGACCTTGCCCAAGGTTTCGGAGACAGTACGAAACGAGATCTGCGCAGCCATTGCACAGAGAATCGGCTTTGCCAGCGCAGACGATCTCTATAATGAGATCGGATACGGCGGACTCGCCATCACCAAGATCGCAAACAAGATCAAGGACGAGGCTTCTAAGTACGTGACCGTTGAAGCAGAGCCTGCGCCCGAGATTACCGAGGACGATATGGTGTCTTCGCCCGCAAGAACCAAAAACGTGCGCTCCAACAGCGGAATTATTGTGGACGGTGAGACCGGTTGTCAGGTCAAGTTTGCCAAGTGCTGCAATCCTTTGCCCGGCGACCGCGTGATAGGCTTTATCACCAAGGGCTACGGCATTTCCATTCATAAGTACGATTGCCCCAACGTAACCAGCATTATCGATCACAGTGAATATGCTGACAGATGGGTACAGGCGGAATGGGAAAAGACTCCGGGAGAAGGAGGAAATGCAGGCGTTTACGAGGCGTTTATTCAGCTTCATACCGAGGATAGAATCGGTATGCTTGCAGATATTGCAACCGCACTTGCGGATATGCGCGTGGCAATCTTGTCTGTCAATTCTCAAAAGCGATCTAACGGTATGGGTATTATTAATCTTAAGGTCAGCTGTAAAAATACAGACCATTATCAATCCATTATGTCCAGACTCAAGTCGCTTGCGGGTGTTGTGGACGTTGTAAGAGGGTATTCGTCATGAAAGCAGTATTACAGAGAGTCAAATGTGCAAAAGTAGAGGTAGATGGCAAGGTCGTTGGCGAATGCCAAAACGGCTTGATGATCCTGCTCGGGGTTGCCAAGGAGGACACCGAGGAGGATGCCAAGCTGCTGGCTGAAAAGATCGTCAAGCACAGAATATTCCGCGATGAGAACGGCAAGATGAACCTGTCCGTTAAGGATATTGACGGTGAGATTCTGGTCGTGTCGCAGTTTACGCTGCTTGCAGAGTACAGACATGGCAACAGACCGGATTTCTTTGCATCTGCCGCTCCTGATGAGGCGAACAGACTTTATGAATACTTTATTTCGCTGGTACAACCGCACGTACGTCACGTAGGTCACGGCATTTTTGGCGCGGATATGGACGTGTCTTTAACCAACTGGGGACCTGTCACCATCGTAATGGACAGCCAAGTTCTGAAAAAGAATAAAGGATAAATTAATATGAAACTGAACATTGAAGGCAAGGTCAACGTATACTACGTGCAGACCTTGTGCATGATATTCTATCCCGGTGAAAAATTTTCCGAGGATCAGGAGATTGCGCCCGATACGCCCGTGTTGGATCTGCACGTGCAGGAGAATGACCAAGGATACGTGGTGGATGCTACCTTGACGCAGGGAAATAAGAGCGCAAGTACGCAAAAGGTTTATGCTTGGCGCGAAGATATTGATAAGGACCGATTGCTCAAGCTTGCTTTGGGCGATGCTTTACTCGTTGTGTGCGGTGAGGTGTGCGGATACCGCCCCTCATGGGGAATGCTGACGGGTGTGCGCCCCTCCAAGGTAGCAACGGACTTGCTGAAAAAGGGCGTCAGCAAAACGCGTGTCAAAAAGATACTGTCAAGTGAATATTTTGTGATTCCCAAGAAGGCTGCACTTGCGACCGACGTGGCACTCAACGAGGCGAGATTGATCGCAACGCCCGACAAAAAGGATTGCAGTGTTTACGTATCTATCCCGTTTTGTCCGACCAGATGCGCGTATTGCTCGTTCGTGTCGTATACCTCCAAGCGTTTGCTTTCGCTGATCCCCGAATATCTCGCCAAGCTTTGTGATGAGATCAAGGACGTGTTCGCTTGCATCAACCGTATGGGGCTTCGCGTCAAAACGGTTTATATCGGTGGCGGAACACCCACGATTCTTGAGCCTGATCAGTTGCGCATGCTGCTTTCCGTGATCGCGGAATCGACTGATGTGACCAAGCTTGAGGAATATACGCTGGAATCCGGCAGACCGGATACCATTACGGCTGAAAAGTTTGCAGTTGCAAAGGAATACGGTGTAACGCGCGTCAGCGTCAATCCGCAGATCCTTTGCGATGAGGTTTTGCAGGGTATAGGCAGAGCACATAACAGTGAAGACTTTTATCGTGCATTTGAAATTGCAAGAGAAGCCGGATTTAAGGTCATCAATACCGATCTGATCGCAGGCTTGCCCGGAGATAAGTTTTCTACCTTTGCCGCGTCGTTTGACCGCATTCTGGCGCTCAAGCCCGAGAACATTACGGTGCACACCTTCTGCGTCAAAAAATCGGCTGAGATACTGCAAAAGGACGCCAAGGTTTACGATATCCGCGGCGGTGATACCGGAAAATGCGTAGATTACTCGCAGATCAAGGCGATGCACGAGGGCTATAAGCCGTACTATATGTACAGACAAAAGAATACCGTGGGGAACTACGAAAACGTAGGACTTGCAACGGAAGGAAACGAAGGGCTTTATAATATTTACATGATGGAAGAGGTTCATTCCATCTTTGCAGCGGGCGCAGGTGCCGTCACCAAAGCAGTGGATTATATGCCTGCTGATGGCTCCAAGCCTTTTATCAAAAGATTTTTCAACGACAAATATCCTTATGAATACTTAAGAAGTGAGAACGGAAAGCAAAAGCTTGAGGAGATAGAACTTTTCTATACGGAAAGAAGCTTACTTGACTGATACTTAGATATTTCAAAGGAGTTTTTATGCACGTAACCAAAACATGCTATACACCTAAGGAAGCCGTTGAATTTCTGGAAAAATGCGACAGAGAGTTTGATCAAAGAATTGATCGTGCGGTTTCCTTGATTCTCGAAAAGCGTAACCGTTTTTTGTGCCTTGCCGGTCCAAGCTGTGCAGGCAAGACGACAACAGCAGAAAAGATTACGAAAAAGCTTGCGGATTACGGCGTAACCACGCATGTAATTTCCATTGACGATTTCTTTTTTAATATGGATTATCTTCTTGCTATGGCACAGAAAAAGGGCGGGGAGCTGGATATGGATTCGGTTGCAGCCCTGGATCTGGATGCTTTTGCGGATTGCCTTTTGCAGATCGTAAATGCGGGCTGTGCAATGATTCCGTATTTTGACTTCCACACGCATAACAGAGGCGGATACAGAGAATTCACATGCAAAAAGGATGATATTATCATTTTTGAGGGGATTCAGGCGGTATATCCCGAGCTGACCTCATTGATCAAGCCTTACGGTATGACAGCGATATTCGTTTGTCCCGATAGCGCGATTGAGGTCGGAGATCAGGTTTTCGAGCCTAATGTGTTCCGCTTTTACCGTAGGATCGTGCGCGACGCACAATACAGGTCTGCTGATGCGCAGAGAACCTTGGAGGTGTGGCGTGGCGTTCGGAACAACGAGGATGCCAATATTTTCCCTTACAAGGATGCTTGCGATATGATCGTGGATTCCACAATGGCTTACGATCTGCATCTGCTGACTCCGTATTTGCGTGATCTTTTGCCAAAGGTAGATGAACAGAGCAGATACTATCTGCGTGCGCTCGATATTTTAAACCGTATCAAGCACGTTGAGCCGATCTCTGCAAAGCTTTTAAAAGAAGATTCTCTTTATCGCGAGTTTATTAAGTTCTGATGCATAAAAGCCTCTCATAAAGATGATATGAGAGGTGGTGAGCATTACGAAAAGCCAAAAAATACCGTCGTTTGCCTTTGGAGCTGCATTGCTTGCAATATCAGCCGTGATCGTCAAGCTGATCGGCGTTTGCTATAAGATCCCCCTGGTGCATCTTCTCGGTGCGCAGGGAATGGGATATTTCAACGCGGCATACGACGTTTACGCATTACTTTGTGTGATATCGACAACCGGTCTGCCCGTTGCGGTTTCTGTGTTGGTCAACCGTTATCCGGCATGTCAAAAGAGCATATTCCGTGTGTCTCTTATCCTATTTACGGTGATCGGTTTACCGGGAACTTTAGCCGTGTTTTTCGGAGCCGAGAAAATAGCCTTGTGGATAGGCGCACCAAATGCGGCACAAAGTCTTCGCTTTATAGCCCCGTCGGTTCTGTTTATTTGCTTATCGGGCGCATTTCGCGGGTATTATCAAGCAAAACGCAATATGGTACCGACCGCTGTTTCGCAAGTGATCGAAGCGGCAGGAAAGCTGCTGTTTGGATTGGTGTTTGCTCGCATTGCGATCGGCATGAATGGTGGGACGGCAACAGCGGCATCGTTCGCGGTATTGGGCTTGAGCGTGGGCACGCTTCTGAGCTTGCTTTATCTTGTAATATGCGGCAGGAGACCGCAAAAAGAGGAGTGCATGGGGACGATTTCCCATCAGCAACTGTTAAGTCAATTGTTAGCCGTTGCATTTCCCGTCACACTTGGAGCTGTTCTGGCGGGATTTTCCAAGGTCATAGACCTTGCGCTGATTATGCGCAGGCTGCAGGATGGCGGTATATCGCAGGATGCGGCAATTGCGCTGTACGGTTGTTACAGCTCCATGGTGATACCGCTGTTTAACGTAGTTCCCACGCTGTTTGGCTCACTTGCCATGTCGCTTGTGCCGCATCTTAGTCACGCGATAGCAGGAAAGGACACAGCAGCACAAACGCAGATACTTTCTACGGCGTTTCGTTGGGGTGTTGCAATCAGTTTGCCCGCGGCGATCGGCATGGGAATGCTGAGCAAGCAGATATTGGACTTGCTGTTTTTTGGCACTAACGAGATTCAGACAGCCGTACCGCTGCTGGTAACTGTTTGTATGGCTGTGCCTGCAAGCTGCTTGATTACTGCTACGAGTGCCGTCTTACAAGCGTATGGTTGTGCCTGGATCCCTATGATCTCCACCGCAATCGGATGCGCAATCAAGGCGGCAAGCTTGTACGTGCTGTGTGCAGACCCGCGCATCGGTGTTCTCGCTGCCCCGATCAGCACGTTGCTTTGTTGCACGGTAACTGCATGCCTCAATTTTGCATTTGTTGCAAAATATACGCCGGAATTCGATTTTGCAAAGCAGCTGTTGCGGTCAATTGCGGCAGCGGCGATTGCCGTCGGTGCGGCAGCTGTCTTGCATAAAATGCTGCAGCTGCGCTTTGAGTCGTCATTGATCAACGTGTTTGTACCGATCGTGACTGCGGTCGTTATGTATATACCTATTGCTTTGAAATGCGGGTTGATACGCATTTCGGATATACAGTCAATCTTAAAAAAATAGAAAAGGATACCTAAAGATGGACGTTCAAAATAAAATTTCCGCATTGCTTGCCAAGGACAGATATACGTTTGACGATCTTGTTGACGTCGTGGTCGTATTGCGCAGCGAACAGGGCTGCCCTTGGGACAGAGAACAGGATCACAAGAGCATCCGAAACGATTTTATAGAAGAAACTTACGAGGTCATTGAAGCGATCGATACGGATGACCCCGTGCTGCTTCGCGAGGAGCTTGGCGACGTTCTGCTGCAGGTCGTGTTCCACGCCCGCATTGAAGAGCAGGAGGGAAGATTTGATATTTCCGACGTTGCGAACGATATTTGCGTCAAGCTGATCCACCGTCATCCCCACGTGTTTGGCGAGGTGCAGGTCAAGGATTCCGCACAGGTGCTGCAGAATTGGGACGCAATTAAGAGCGAAGAAAAGCAACGCATATCGGTAACTGATAAGCTGCGTGCCATTCCGCCCATGTATCCCGCGTTGCTCAGAGCGCAAAAGGTTGGAAAGAAGGCATCCTGCTTTGACTTTGCCAATGCAGAGGAGGCGCGCGATAAGGTGCTTGAAGAAGTTGCCGAGGTCATGGAGGTGACCAATGATCCCGTAGAAGCGCAAAAGGAGATCGGTGACTTGCTGCTTGCTGTCACCAGTCTTGCCCGTATGCTGCACGTCAATGCTGAGGAGGCACTCTTCCATGCCACCAATCGCTTCATCGACCGCTTCGAAGCAATTGAGAAGGCGGTCGAAGATCGCGGTTTGGATATTGCGACTGCGGAACGTGATGAGCTTGAAAGAATATGGGATGAAAACAAGAAAAAATCCTTGTAAATCGTGTGATATTTTCTATATAAATTTGCCAAAATCCCTTGCAATATATAACATATTGTGGTATAATAGGTAATGTAAATCTATATATAGAAAGGAATTTCAAAAATGAACAAGACTCAACTTATTCAAAAGATCGCCGAGAACGGCAACATGACCAAGAAGGATGCAGAGGTTGCTCTGAACGCAGTTGTTGCAGCTATTGCTGATGCTGTTGCAGCAGGTGACAAGGTTCAGGTTTCCGGCTTCGGTAGCTTTGACGTTAAGGCTCGTGAGGCAAGAACCGGCAGAAACCCCAAGACCGGTGAGGCTGTTGAGATCGCTGCTTCCAAGAGAGTTGTTTTCTCTGCAGCTCAGGCACTCAAGGATAAGCTCAACTAATCCATGCGACTTGATAAATTCCTGAAAGTTTCCAGAATCATCAAAAGACGAACGGTAGCGAACGAGGCTTGCGATGCGGCGCATATTTGCGTCAATGGCAAGCAGGCAAAGGCTTCCTATGACGTCAAGGTAGGCGACGTGATCGAAGTTACGTTCGGTCAGCGTACCCTGAAGGTGCGCGTGCTTGACGTACGCGAGTATACCGCTAAAGCAGATGCTGCGTCGCTTTACGAGGTGATCTCATAATTTTGGGAAATCCGCATATATTGTACTGGCAGTGCCTAATACTGCCAGTACGGTAAAGCGGAGGCTCATTATGGAAAACGCACAAGGCAAGCATTCGGTCGTGTTGCATGACCGAAGAGATATGCGTATTGAGGGGGCAACGGAGGTTATCAGCTTTGATGAAACCTACGTGATGCTCAAAACGCAATGCGGTGATATGGCAATTGAGGGCAAAGACCTGAAAATTGCAGTTTTAGAGATTGACGCCGGGATCGTGGTGCTGTCGGGTACCGTTTCCGGTGTTTACTATTCAGATCCTCAGAATAAAGAAAAGCGCAGCTTTGTCAAAAAGCTGTTTTCGTAAGCAGAGTATGGAGCTTTCACAAAAGGCTCTTGCGATGCTGTTTCTCGGTGGAGTTCCCGTGGGAGCAGTATTGCATTTGATTTATGCGCTAACAGACCTCGGTGCACTGCCCGAGGGCTTGTACAAGAGATTGATCGGTAACGCAAAAGACTTTGTTTTTATGCTGGTCGCAGGGCTTGCGGCAGTTATAACTGTTTATTACGTCAATAAAGGCGAATTTCGATATTTGGTCGTCATAGGCATACTTGCCGGATACGTTTTATCGCATGCCGTGCTTGGAAAGCTCGTTATAAGCGCCAGAAACACCCTTGTGCGTTTATTAAGCGTTCCCGTGGTGTGGATATGGTCAATGACAGTTGGCAGGCTTGCAGGCAGAATACGAACCCGAGTACAGCATAAGGGAACCAAAAACAGAGCACAAATATTGATGCTGCTGGCATCAAACGGATTTGAAAACTAACGGAGGCAAAAGCATGGATCAGGAAAATCAACAACAGGGAACCGTATCGGAGAGCACCAAGGCAAATGCAAAGGTGCTGTTTCGTTGTGCCTTGGTGGGCATTGTGGTCATATCTCTGTGCACTTTTGTGTCCGGTGTCATGATATATAACGCCAACAAGGAAAGAATTCAGGAGCTGGAACAGCAGATCGAGGATAAGCAGGAGCAGGTAGACGAGCTGAAATTCCTGATCGATTCACCCATTGACTTTGATTACATCGTGCGCATTGCACGTGAAAAGCTGGGATTGCATTTTCCGGACGAAACCATTTTCCATAAGGACTAAAAGGTGATGCTATGGCGGAAAAAAAGACAGGAAACAAGATCATTGCACAAAACAAAAAGGCGTGGCATGAGTATTTCGTTGACGAAAAGTATGAGGCGGGAATTGCCTTATACGGTACTGAGGTCAAGAGCATTCGCGGTGGCAAGGTCAATCTGAAGGATGCGTACTGCGATATCAAGGACGGTGAGATTTTCGTCAAGGGCATGCATGTCAGCCCCTACGAGCAGGGAAATATCTTTAATAAAGACCCGATGCGCGACAAAAAGCTGCTCATGCACAAAAAAGAGATCATGAAGCTGCACGGTCTGGTATCGCAAAAGGGCTTTACGCTCATCCCGCTGTCGCTGTATTTCAGCGGCTCGCACGTCAAAATTGAGATCGGACTTTGCCGCGGTAAAAAGCTGTACGATAAGCGTGACGACGCTGCAAAGCGTGACGCCGATCGCGTCATCGAACGCAGCATGAGAGACCGCAATAAAGCTGAATAAAAAAGAGCAAGTGCATTGACACTTGCTCTTTTTTATTATTCTTCCTCTTCTTGCTCTTCATCATCTTCGATGGGCGTGATAAGCACGGTCAGCTGTGTGACGCGCATATCGTCCATTTCATCGACAACGATGCACATGTTTTTGTAGGTGAAGCTGTCTCCCACGTGCGGGTCTGCGTCGGTCGCCTCGACCGCCCAGCCGCCCATGGTCTTGTATTCGCACTCGAATTCGTCGTCCTCATGCTCGATCTCTGCAAAGAAATCGTCAATGTTCATGTCACCGGAAACCTCATAGGTGTTTTCACCTGTCTTGCGAATTTCCTTAACGATGACGTCGGACTCGTCCCAAATGTCGCCAACCAGCTCTTCAAGAATGTCCTCCATGGTTACAATGCCCATAGTGCCGCCAAACTCGTCTACAATGATAAGCATATGCGTCTTGTGCTCGCGCATGACGCCAAGCGCGTTAGGCAAACGCAGCGTTTTGTGAACAAACTTGGGCTTGATCAAGAGAGATTCCAGATCAATGCATGAAACGTCGCCGCCAACCTCGGTCAGCTCTTTGTAGTAGTGGTTGAGCACCAATACACCGATGATGTTGTCAATACTGTCACGGTAAACGGGAATACGGGAATAGCGGGATTCTTCCGCAATCTCCAAAATAGCTTCGGGATCATCATCAATGTCGATCTGTACCATATCAATACGGGGTGTCATGATCTCACGTACCGTGGTTTCGGGGAATTCCAGCGTACTTTGCAGCAACTCACCCTGATCCTCGTCGATCACGCCCTCTTCCTCGACGGTTTCAATGATGGTAGAAAGCTCTTCTTCGGTTACAGTCGGCGTATCTTCGTCATCTGTGCCCCAAATGCGTTGCAAAAAGCGCATAGCAGCGGTGACAACAAACACGATAGGGAACAATATCCATGCTAGACCGCGAATAGGGAATGCAACCAATTTTGACCACTTTTCGGGTCTCGCCTTACCCATGTTTTTAGGTAGGATCTCGCCAAAAACCAAAATGATCACGGTCATAATCAAGGTGGTCAGTACAGGCGCCAGCTCATCCGCACCGGAAAAGTTGCGCTTTGTCAAGAAATTCAGGATTACGACCGTTGCAGCGGTGGTTGCTGCGGTATTGACCAGGTTATTACCGATCAGGATAGTGCACAGAGTTCCGGTGAAGTTTTCGCTGAGCTCAAGGGCAACCTTTGCTGTTTTGTCACCGGATTCAATGGATTTTTTCAATCTTGCGGGGTTTAGCGAATTAATGGCGATCTCGCTGCTTGAAAAGAAAGCCGAGAGCAATACCATCAAAACGATGATAATCAGATAAAAAATCATTGCTCGTCATCCTCCTTTTCATCGGGAATATGAATGACGACCTGTGTCAATCTGCCGTCCTTGATTTCGTCAGCGATGATCTCAACGCTATCAAAATCAAAGCTTTCCTCCTCCTCAGGCATTCTGCCCAAGGTATCGAAAATAAACGAGATCAACGGTCTTTGCGCAACGGCAGGAGCAGGGGCGGGAAGTCCGATCCTGTGAAAAGCTTCGCCTACCGTCATGCGTGAGGTGACACGGAAATAGTTGCCTCCAAGCTTGATAAAGTCGGGGTCAACCACGTCATCCTCATCCCAGATCTCACCAACCAGCTCTTCAAGGAAATCTTCAATCGTCACAATACCGATCGTACTTGCCTTGTCGTCAATTACCACTGCTAAGTAATAGCGGTGCTGACGCATAATGGTCAGAAGATCGTCAATATTGGCGGTTGCCTTAACAAAGAAGGTAGGAATCAGCAGGGAGCGCAGCTCGAGCTCGGGATTCTTGAGGTATTCTTTCAGGAAAGAACGGATGGGCAGCGTACCGATAATATTGTCAAGGTCACCGTCACAAACGGGAATACGCGAGTGCGTGGTGTTCATGATGATATCCTTGATCTGCTCGTTGCTCATGGAAATGTCAATGGTCAGAATATCCTGGCGTACGGTCATGACGTCAGCGGCTGTCGTGTCGGCAAATTCCAAAGCAGACTTGAGCATATCGCTCTGTTCCTCGTCCACAACGCCCTCTTCCTCGACCGTTTCGATGATGTCAAACAGCTCGTCTTCGGTAATGGAAGGCTCTTCCTCGGCTTTGAATACGCGGGAGACCTGCTTGTTTAAAAATGAAAAAACAGCCACAATAGGTGTAAAAAGCTTCATTAGCAAGCGCAAAGGAGCAGCGAACAGCAATGCAATGCTTTCGCTTCTGTCTCCTGCAAGACTCTTTGGAATCATCTCGCCGAAAATAAACACAACTACCGTGACGTATATCGTACATATTAAGTTGATAGTATCCTCGTCGAGTGCCGAAGGGGCCAATAATTGCGCAGCAATGACGGTAGCCACCGAGGCTGCCGCAATGTTCACAATATTATTACCAACGAGAATAGTCGTCAGTGCGCGTTCAAAGTGATTGGTAATATACAAAGCACGCTTTGCCTTACGGTCACCGTCGTCCGCCTGACTTTTGATTCTGATCTTATTAAGCGTAGTAAAAGCGCTTTCCGCGCCCGAAAAGTATCCGCTGCAGGATACAAGGGCAACAAATACGATTAAAAGCAAAAATAATCGTATACTGTCTCCGTCCATGATGTAACGTGTTACTCCTTTTTTCAAAAATTCTCATTAATTATATATGATATACATACTTTTGTCAAGGGCTTTTTTGAAATAACCCGCATTTTGACGGGCGATTGCTGAAAATATGCGTTTTTTTCAAAAATAAGCAAAAAATATTTGCATTTGGCGTATAAGTGTGTTATAATAAATAAGTTATCAATTTGAAGGGAGGGCAGAGTATGCAGGATATGTCCAAATATCAATATCTTGGCAAGATGAGCGATTTGAAAACGCTTGGGTCGCTTGACGAGCAGGCAATACTTTGCCTGAACAGAGAGATCCGAGAATTTTTGATTGAACGCGTCAGTGAAAACGGCGGTCATCTTGCGTCAAACCTTGGTGTGGTCGAGCTCAGCGTAGCACTTCACCGCGTGTTTGATTCGCCTAAGGATCATATCATCTGGGACGTAGGACACCAGTGCTACGTACATAAAATGCTGACCGGCAGACTGGATTGCTTTGATACGCTGCGGCAGGGCGGAGGACTTTCCGGTTTTACAAAACGCAGCGAGAGTGCGCATGATCCGTTCGGCGCGGGGCATAGCTCCACGTCAATCTCGGCAGCCCTTGGATTTGCAATGACCGATAAGCTTTCCGGATCGGACGCGTACACCGTTGCCGTCATTGGTGACGGTGCCTTTACGGGTGGCATGGTGCATGAGGCACTCAACAATATGGAAAAGGATCTGCGTCTGATTATCGTACTGAACGAAAATGAGATGTCGATTGCCAGAAACACGGGGAGATTCGCAAATACCTTGGCAAAGATTCGCCGCGGTCAAGCCTATTTTAAGGCAAAAAAGGTAACGAGAAATTTTGTTAAGAGCATTCCCGTGATCGGCAAGCCCTTGTTTGCAGCCCTCAAGCGCGTCAAGATGGGCGTAAAGAACTTCCTTTACGGCAGTAATTATTTTGAGGATCTTGGGCTGACCTATCTCGGACCCGTAGACGGAAATGATGCGGCTGCGATCGAAGCACTTCTGCGTGAAGCCAAGAAGCTTGACGAAAGCGTGATCATTCACGCAAAGACACAAAAGGGTGTGGGATATGAACCCGCAGAGCAAGCTCCCACACAATATCACGGTGTTTCTCCCGTGGGCAAGACCTCGCAAAAGCCCAATTTTTCCAAGGTTTGCGGTCAGGTGCTGACCGAGCTTGCGGACAAAGACGCGCGCATTTGTGCCATTACCGCCGCCATGGGTGACGGTACGGGCTTGGAGACGTTCCATCAAGCACATCCGGACCGATATTTTGACGTAGGCATTGCCGAAGAGCATGCCGTGACCTTCGGTGCGGCAATGGCTGCAAACGGGTATCTGCCCGTGTTTGCGGTGTATTCCACCTTCCTGCAGAGAGCGTATGATCAGATTATCCATGACGCTGCCTTGCAAAATTTGCCGCTTGTGCTGTGCATAGACCGCGCAGGCATCAGCCCGTCAGATGGCGCGACTCACCACGGCATTTTTGACGTAGCGTTTCTGTCTCATATTCCCGGCATGACCATCTACACGCCCGTCACCGCTGACGGTTTGGCTCTGTCGATCAGAAAAGCGGTTGCCGCAAACGCACCCGTAGCGATTCGATACCCCAACGGCAGAGAGCACGACGACGTATTGACAAGATTTTATCCGAACGGAGCACACGAGGATATCGACGTGCGCGCATGGAATATCCAAGGTGCACTGTGCATCATCGTCACGCACGGCAAGATCGTGCGCGAGGCGATCAAGGCGGCAGAGACCTTGGCAGAACAGGGCATTCGCGCAGGCATTTTGCTTTGCGAATACATCAAGCCTTATGACAAGCTCGCAGCTCGGATATCCGAGCTGATAGATGATCCCGCTACCCCAATCGTTTTCTTGGAGGAAGAGATCCGTGCAGGCGGCTTTGGCATGATGCTGTCCGACGCCATGGCGAGAAAGGGCACGTTGCCTCGCCACACCATCATGGCAGTTGACGACAATTTCGTCGTGCAGACAAAGAATGAGTCGGTCTATACCACCGCAGGGATTGATGCAAAGTGTATTGCAGATAAAGTGAATACGTTGATTTGATGAAGCAAATTCAGAAAGGAGCGTACAAATGAAGAAACGGTATATTGTAATCATAGCGTGCATTTGGGCAATGCTGTTTATATTACTTGGTCTTTTCTGTGTTCTTATGCTCAGAGAATTTGGTGTGATCAAGCAACCGAATCCCCTGAATGATTTTGAGTATCCTTGGAATAAACTGGGCTATGAACCGGGTGAATCGCACGAGGCAGATACTACAGATAGCAGTTACTATGTACGCATGACACCTGAGCAAAGAAGGGCTGCATATCATGAGTATGTTGATTTTGAGATTACACATCTTGTAAATGACACCGATATTGAAAAGATACACAAGGGTATGACCGTTCTCGAAATAGTCGAAATGTTAGGGAAACCTCATGATATTATGGACTTTGGAGATGCTTACGGCTTTCATCTGATATGGCACACGGAAAGCGGTAAAAAATTCAGCATTCAATTTGACAAGGATATATATGGAGCAATTGCAGATCCTGAAAGATGCATGACACAAGGTGTGTCCACAAGGGATCCTGCAGAGTATATACAAATGGAGTTTTACATCGACCCGTTCAAATGATCAAAAAGGACGCAACCGCGGTTGCGTCCTTTTTGATTGGTTTATAAATTACTCAACGTCAATGATCGACTCATTCCACATATCGGGAGCCTTATAACCCATGAGGTTAACCATGGTAGCCGCTACGTTGGAAAGACCGAAGTTGCCGTTGTCAGCCTTTACGCTGTAGCTGTTCTTTGCATCGGTGTTGTCGTAAATGATGCAGGGAACGGGGTTGAGGGTATGGCTGGTCTTTGCCTTGAAGTTGCCGTTCTTGTCTGCCTTGGGCTGACCGGACTTCTTGTCCATCTCATACATTTCGTCTGCGTTGCCGTGGTCTGCGGTGATCAGAGCCACGCCGCCAAGCTCATCAACAACCTTGAGGATACGGGCAAGCTGAAGGTCAAGTGCTTCCATGGAGCAACGGGTTGCTGCCAAAGAGCCGGTGTGACCAACCATGTCACAGTAGGGGAGGTTGTCGCGGTAGTAGGTGTACTTGCCCTCGCGCAAAGCGCTGATCAGCTCGTCGGTGATCTCAGCGCACTTCATCCAGGGACGCTGCTCAAAGGGAACGACGTCGGAGGGGATCTCCACGTAGGTCTCAAGCTCCTCGGAGAACTTGCCGGACTTGTTGCCGTTCCAGAAATAGGTGACGTGACCGTACTTCTGGGTCTCGGAAATTGCATACTGTGCAACACCGGTGTTGGCAAGATACTCGCCCATGGTGTTGGAGATTTCGGGGGGATTTACCAGATACTTGGAGGGGATGTGCAAGTCGCCGTCATATTCCAGCATGCCTGCGTAAACTACCTTGGGGTAGCGTACGCGGTCGAACTTGTCAAACTCGCCCTCTGCGGTGTCAAAGGTCTTGGAGATCTCGATCGCGCGGTCGCCACGGAAGTTGTAGAAGATCACGCTGTCGCCGTCCTCGATAGTGCCTACGGGCTTGCCGTCCTTTGCGATAACAAAGGGATCGATATCCTGGTCGATCTTGCCGGTCTCAGCACGCAGCGTGTTGTATGCCTCAATAGCGGAAGCAAACTGTCTGCCGTTGCCCAGCACGTGGGTGTTCCAGCCCTTTTCTACCATGCTCCAGTTTGCCTCGTATCTGTCCATGGTGATGGTCATTCTGCCGCCACCGGATGCGATCTTAGCGTCAAACGAAGCATCGTTGAGAGAAGCAAGGAAATCTTCGAAGGGAAGAATGTATTCGGGAGCGCTGGTCTCACCAACGTCACGACCGTCAAGCAGGATGTGTACGCGAACGGTGTTGATGCCGTCAGCTTTAGCATGCTCGATCATTGCCTTGAGGTGGTCGATGTGGGAGTGCACGTTACCGTCGGAGAACAGACCCATAAAGTGCAGGGTAGAACCATTCGCCTTGACGTTGGCGATCAGCTCCTGCCAGGTAGCGGATGCGAACATCTTGCCGGACTCAATAGAGTTGGAAACCAGCTTTGCACCCTGTGCAAATACCTGACCTGCGCCAAGTGCGTTGTGACCAACCTCGGAGTTACCCATGTCGTCATCGGAGGGCAGACCGACAGCTACGCCGTGTGCCTTGAGAGATACCATGGGGTACTTGCTCATCAGAGCCTCCAGGGTGGGAGTGTACGCGCCTGCAACGGCATTGGAAACGGTATCGGGTGCAAGACCTACGCCATCCATAACGATGGTCAGAACGGGACCCTGCACGCCCTTAAAATTAGAAAGCTTTTGCAGTTGATTCATAAGAACCTCCAAAAAAGTAATAATAATATTTCAATCCTAATCATTATACTATTTTTTGCACGAAATTGCAAGATGCAAAAGAAAAAAATTGAAAGTTTGTCCAAAATCTGCAAAAATGTTGCCAAGCCCCTTGCATTTGTCGTAAATGTGCGGTATAATACTTTAGTAAAAGTAATTCAACTCAAAGGAAGTGTATAAAAATGTCCGAATGTACCCATAACTGTTCCACTTGCTCTGCAAATTGCGGCTCTCGCGATAAGCAGAGTATGTATGAAGCGCCTCATCCCGCCTCGTCTGTCAAGCACATCATTGGCGTAGTCAGCGGTAAGGGTGGCGTTGGTAAATCCCTTGTCACCACCATGCTTGCAGTGCTCATGCAGCGCAGAGGCTACCGCGTCGGTATTCTTGACGCGGATATCACCGGTCCTTCCATCCCCAAGGCGTTTGGTCTGAACAAGCCCGTTGAGGGTGACGGAAACGGTATGGTGCCTCCCGCAACCACTACCGGCATTGAGATCATGTCCGTTAATCTGCTCTTGGACGATGAGACCAGACCCGTTGTCTGGAGAGGCCCCGTCATTGCAGGCACCGTTAAGCAATTCTGGTCGCAGACCGTATGGGCTGATCTTGACTATCTGTTCGTTGACTGCCCTCCCGGAACAGGTGACGTTCCGCTGACCGTATTCCAGTCCATTCCGCTTGACGGCATCGTCATCGTTTCCAGCCCTCAGGAGCTGGTTTCCATGATCGTCAAGAAGGCGGCAAATATGGCAGATATGATGGATATCCCCGTGCTTGGCTTGGTGGAGAACATGAGCTACGTGCTCTGTCCCGATTGCGGCAAGAAGATCAACATCTTTGGCGAGAGCCATATCGCAGAGATCGCAAATCAGTTCGGCTACGAGCTGCTTGCACAGATCCCCATGGACGCAAAGCTTGCAGCACTTGTAGATAAGGGCTGGATCGAAATGATGCAGAACGACTACATGGATGCGGCAGCTGACAAAATTGAAGACAAACTCAACAATAAGTGAGGTATCACATGGTAAAGGCCGGTATCGACAGAATATGCGAGCCAAATGTCCGACGCTTGCTTGAAGGCAAGAGACTCGGGCTGGTTGGCGGCGCATCCGGACTGAACCACTCATACCTTGGAACGATTGAGGCAATGACCGAAGTGTACCGTGTGCAGGCGCTTTATGCGCCTGAGCACGGTAGCCGCGGCGTGCTTGGCCCCGGAGAGGCGGTCGAGAACGGTGTGGATGCGATTTCGGGCATTGCCTCTTTCAGTTTGTTCAAGGATATGGTCTTTTCCCGCGACGAGCAGCAAAAAAAGCGCGTGTATGCGCCCGAGGAGCTGCCGATCGATATGCTTGTGTTTGATATGCAGGACGTGGGCTCGCGCTATTTTACGTATGCGTCCACGCTGTTTTACTGCATGCAGGCGTGCGCCAAAAAGGGCATTCCTCTCTGCGTGCTGGACAGACCCAACCCGATCGGCGGCGCGGTGCAGGGCAACGTATCAAAGCCCGAAATGGCGTCGTTCATCGGGTTGACGCAGGTGCCCATCCGACACGGGCTGACGCTTGGTGAGCTTGCGCGGCTTTATAACGGTGAATACGGACTTGGGTGTGAATTGCACGTTGTCGAGCTTGACGGCTGGACCAGAGATATGTTCTTTGGCGAAACGGGCTTGCCGTTCGTTAAGCCAAGTCCCAATCTGCCCACCATGGATGCCATCACTGTGTATAACGGCACCTGTCTTTTTGCGGGCACAAACGTGTCCGAGGGCAGAGGCACGACAACCCCGTTTACCACTGTCGGTGCGCCCTACATCAATCCCGTACATCTTGCTGGGAAAATGAACGCGCTTGGCTTGCCCGGGCTTGCGTTTTCTCCCGCGTTTTTCCGCCCTGCGTTTGGCAAGCATGCAAACACGGTGTGCTACGGTGTGGATATTCACGTGCTTGATCAAAAGGCGGTCAAGCCGATTGACCTTGGCGTATATATGATGCGAACGATTCAGGATATGTATCCGAACGATTTCGCCTTCAATCCGCCCCCGAACGGCGGCAGATGGCACATCGACCTTGCATCGGGCAATACAGATCTGCGCACGTCGCACGAGAGCGCGTCGCAGATCATCGAGCGTTGGCAAGCAGAGGCGGATGCGTTTATGCCGCTTTACGATCGCTACAGATTGTACGATTGAGAAAGGAGAAGAGATGAAAATAAAAATCTGCATGACGGTGTGCGCCCTGTTGGCACTATGCTTTGTGCTTGGCGCGTGCACACCCAATCCTACTCCCGACACCCAGGACTCGACCCAACAGCAACAAACCGAGCAGCAAACCGAGCAAGAAACGCAGGAAACCACCACAGAGGCGCAAACCGATCCACCCATTGAGATTGAAGTGCCCGAGGGCGAGCTGCCCGATCTGACTGTGCTGCTTGGTGGGCAGAGCGATCTGCTTGATCTTTCCTTTAGTGCCAAGGGAAAAACGGTCAGCCAACTCAAGAGCGAGGGCTTGACCTTTGTCAACGGCAGTCTGTTCCAAAAGAGTGATGCGGGCTTGACCACCAAGAATGACAACTGGGACTCCGTTGGTTTCTCAAAGCCGATCTCCACCGATACTTATACCTTGCAAGCGCAGTTTTCCGTGGCACAAAACGACCGCGGCGGCCCGTACAACGCTGCAATGGTGGGCATGTATTGTAAGGCTGCGAACAATCTGTTTATTGACGGTGGCTTGTGGTTTTCGTTCAGGGAGAGCACGGCAGCCATTTACGTAAAGCAGGGCGTTGAAAGGATCATTACGACAAATCTGCCTTTTTCGGCTGCAGACGGCGTAGCATTCCGCGCCGAGGGGAATGGGCAGGGCGCTGAGATTTATGCAAACGACGTGCTTGTAGCGACCGTGGAGATTGGGGAGCGACTGATCGTCAAGGACGCGCAAGGCAATGAGATAGCCAATTGCGCGACAGATCATGTTTCTGTCAACGGCAACGGCTACTTCCGCTATATGTCGCATTACGCCAACACAACGCTTGCATCCATGTCGGTGCAGGGCGAGACCGAGGTTGCCTATGCGCTTGCGTATGAATATGCAGCCTTTGAGCAGGATAAGCAATACGCCTTTGCCAATAAAGCGCAGTATTTAACCGCACTTGCCAATGCTACCTATTCGGGCGTGCAGTATGCAGATGCGGCTGTGCTGGCAAAAATGTTTAGCTTTGCATACACGGCTGATGCAAATACTGCAGTCATGACGCGCGGTGACGTCACGCTTGAGTTTGCGGCAGGTAAAACCGGCGTGAGCGTCAACGGCACGCAATACGTATTCCCGACAACCGTATATACCAAGGATACCTACATGCTGCCCGTGGCACAGTTTGGTCAGATGATGGGCTATACGGCGGCAGACGAGGCAGGCTTTACCGTGCTTGCGGGACAAAAATCAACACAGGAGGCTATGAGTATGGCGAAGGAATTGAGCGCACTTTATCAAAACGTGATCTACAACTATGATGATGTGGAATGTGACCAAACCGGTGTGGGCATTTTTGAGGCAACTCCTTATGAGCAAAGACTCGTGGGCATTGCATACACCACCTGGCATACCGCATCGCGCGGCTGGGGCAAGAGCACTTGGGATATTCCGCTGTGCGGTCCGTACCTTTCGGATGACGAAAAGGTTTTGCGCTATCACGCAGAGCTGCTGCGTGATGCGGGCGTGGATTTCGTGTTTGTGGACTGGTCAAATAACACCAATTACGATCCGCCCACCATGCGCGATCACAGAGAGGACTTCCGCATGATCGAGGAAGCGACCGACAAGCTCTTTGACGTATGGAAAACCGTAGAGGGTGCTCCCAAGATCTGCATTTTCTTAGGCCCCGGACACACGGGACAGGAATCGGTTGACAACGGCAACCACCAAAAGAAGGCCGATCAGGTATGGCGCGATTACGTGACCAATCCCGACCGCGCGGATATGTATTTCTATTACCAAGGCAAGCCTTTGGTGGCTTGCTACGGCGCAACGCCCACGCAATATACTGCAAAGCCGCAGAACAAGTGGGATGACGACAGATACACCGTGCGCTGGATCACGGGATACGTTGGTCAGCAGAGCAGTCTGTACAATAAAAAGACACTGGTTTCCAAGGAATACTGGAGCTGGGAGGAAAGAGGCGCACAGACCTTTACCGTACTTGACGGTAGAGTTGAGGCAGTCACGGTCAGTGCAGCTACGCGTCCGCAGGGAAAAGAGGGCGATAGCGGCTATATTCCCGCTGCAGGCAGAGAGAACGGTGCTACACTCAAGCGTCAGTTCCAGCGTGCGTGCGATCTCGGTGCGGGTATTGTGATCATCGTTTCCTGGAACGAGTGGACAACGGGTGAGCAGCCCTCTGTTGAGGTTTCTAAAGACATGGAGCCCTCGCAGGTTCACGGTACCTTCTATTACGACCTGATGCGCGAGCAGATCAAGAAATTCAAGGGGCAGATTCCCCAAGACGAATAAACATAAAAAGAGCGTTGCCATATCGGCAACGCTCTTGCTTTACTATTGATATTTGATTTTAAACCCGTATTTGCTCTCAATCTGCTTTAGTTGCTTTTTTGTGATATATCCAAGCAGGACTGTTTGGGCCTCTTCGCCGTCTGCGTATGTCAAAAATAATGCTTGCGGAGCTACAAACGTGGTGAGTGCCATTAACCAAGACTTTATAGATAAGAGCCTATAGTATTCTAATGCAATGATGTCCGAGCTCGAAACGGTAACGGGATGTGCATCTCCCGGCGCTCGGTATGTCATAGATGTATCGTTGATGTAAAGGTAACACTTATCAAGATAAGAGAGCAAATAGAAAACAAGAACGGCACATACATAACATCCGACGGAAATTAGCATGGTCATGATGATCTCGACAGTGAATCCCGAATTGATAGCAAACACAAGAAAAGTTGCTTCAAGCATGACCACAATAATGCCTAATGTGAATGCAAAAAACGATAGCAATCCTTTATGAGTGTTGATTTTCATATCGTCCTCCTTATTCGATGAGTGATACCAATCCGGAAACCATGTAGGGCGGGGGCTTGCTCCCGCAGATGACGCAATGATTATTTGATTCCTATACCTTGTAACACTTCGTTTGTCGTAAATACTCGACCGTGAAACAACATCTGCTCGGGCAAAAAGGGAATCGTTGCGCGTCCGTCAAGCGTGATCAACTTTATGTTCAGCGCGAGTCTGTCCGCGTTTTGCTTGGCCGATTCACGCAGCTTGGGCTGCTTGATCAGGTCTGCGTTTTGTATCAGCGACTCGGGAGTGCCAAATTGATTTACCAGCGCAGCCGCGGTCTTGGGTCCGACGCCCGGGATACCCTTGATATTATCCGATCCGTCACCTGTCAGCGACTTGAAAAAGGCATATTGCTCGGGGGAAATGCCAAACTTTTCTCGCGTATACGCCACGTCACACGTCACGCTTTTCTCACCGCGATAACGTAGCACGCTGACGTTTTCCGAAATCAGCTGGAAAAAGTCGCTGTCCTGTGAGCAAATGACTACCTCACATTTTCCACCATAGGCTTTTGCGTATGCTGCAAGCACGTCGTCGGTCTCGCAATCGGCGGTTTCGGAGTGCGCAATGCCCATAAAGTCCAGGGCGCGATAGATATCGGGCAGCTGCAAAAAGGGATTGTCCTCATCTGCAACAAGGGAAAAATCCTCGCGGTTGGCTTTGTAGTCGGCATCCAGATCGGTGCGCGGATTATGCGTCTCACCGTCAAAAATCACGGCTACGTGGCTGGGGTGCGTCATGGCAAGAATCTTGCGCAAAGCCCCCACAAAGCCAAGCGTGCCTTGAATTGGTCTGCCGTCTTTACCGAGAATACGCGCGGGCATACCGTAAAACATCTGAAAGAGCAGGCAATGCCCGTCCACCAGTAGTAGCTTATCCATCAGAAATTCTGCGAGTTCCAGCCCCAGAGCGAGATCTCCTCGTATTTGACGTAGGTATTCTCGGGAGCGATCTGCAGCGTGTCATCCATAATGCGGCAGATCTCTGCGGTCAGTTCCTCGCACTTTTCGGGGTTGATCTTGCCAAAAACCTGCACCTGCAGCATAGCGCAGGGCGCGTCGTCACCGTGAAAATACATGCGGCTCTGGTCGTGAATGTCCAGCATCAGCCACTTCTCGCTCTTGCCGGGCAGAATGGCGATCGCCTCTCCGAGTGCAGATTTCAGTGCGATCTCCGCGGTCTTGCTGACTTGCTTGTTTGTTTTAACGTCAATAAAGGGCATATTCGTTACCTCCATGATTCTATATATTGTTATTATAACGGATTTTCGTGACAATTGCAAGACAAAATAGGGAAAGCTCTTGCATTTTTTTGCATTTGGGTGTATGATAATAATGCAATACTATTATTATGGAGTAAAAATGATTCCGAATTTATATAATATCACCCCTGCGGTCAATCTGCGCGCGATACAGACGGACCGTTTTAAGAACGCACAGCTTTCGGTGTCGTTGATCTTGCCGGCTGACAGAGAACTGTCGCCCTTGACAACGCTGCTGTTTTCGGTGCTGAGGCGCGGTACGGAGCAATATCCCACCATCAAAGATCTGAATTTCGTGCTGGATATGCTGTACGGCGCGTCAATCTCATACAGAAACACGTTTTTCGGTGACTGCCAGGTAATTGGTTTCGTGCTTGAAACGCTCGGCAAACGCTATCTGCCTGACGGAGAGCAGGAAGATCCCCTTAAAAAGGGACTTGGCGTGATAGAGCAGATGCTTTTCCATCCCTTGCTTGATGAAAACGGGCTTCTGCGCGCCGACGAGGTACAGAGCGAGATTGACAACACTTGCGACGATATCCGCGCACAGACCAACGATACGCGTTCTTACGCGCGCATTCGTTTACGCGAGTGCATGTTTGAAGGTCAGCCTTACGGTGCCTCCTTGGTCGGCAAGGTGGAGCAGGTGCAAGGCTTTACACCCAAAATGCTGACCGAGCATTGGCACCGCATTTTGAAAAATGCACGTATAGAATGCTTCTACGTTGGTAGCGATGAACCCGCATACGTGGCGTCTTTGCTGGAGAATGTGTTTGCGTCGACTCAAATGACGCTTTTGCATACCCCGCAAGCCACTGTTCCGTCTTGTAAAGAGAATACACAGTACATCACCGAGGAAATGGCGGTCGCGCAGGGCAAGCTGGAGATTGGATTCCGTACAGGAATACTGCCGAATCATCCCGATGCCATTGCACAAAGCGTATTTAACGAGATCTTTGGCGGCAGCTCAGTTTCTCGCTTGTTTTTGAACGTGCGTGAGAAAAAGAGCCTTTGCTATTATTGTCATTCTTCCGCTGTTGCACACAAGGGCATTCTGACCGTTTCCTGCGGCATTCACCCCCAGAACAGAGAGGTTGCCGAGCGTGAGATATTTGCGCAGTTGGAGCGTTTGCAGAAAAAGCCCGTTACAAAGCAGGAGCTGAAAATGGCGCAAAAGTCTTTGATCAACGCACTACGTCAGTGCACGGATTCGCCTGCGGCAATGCAATCCTATTGGTTTGGCAGACAGATCTTTTACGGTTCATCGCTGACACCTGAAAAATGCATTGAGCGCGTCAAAGCAGTTACCGCGCAGGACGTTATGCGTGTTGCAAACAAGGTAACGCCTGATACCGTGTATTTTCTCAACGGAACGCTGAACGGGGAGGACGCAGACGATGAGTAATCATATTCTTTCCAGAACAGTACACAGAAATCACCGTCTTGGGGAGCGTTATACCGAGATCCTGCATGAAAGCGGCTTGAAGATCTTCGTTTATCCCAAAAAGAGCTCGTCCGTGTACGCAATTTTGCAGGTGGGTATCGGGTCAATGGATTCCCGGTATCTGGATGCAAATGAGAACGTCCAAACCATGCCGCTCGGCACGGCGCATTACCTCGAACATAAGATGTTCGAAAACGCGGACGGAGTCAACTCCGATATGCGATTTTCATCGCTCGGTGCCGAATGTAATGCGTTTACCTCTTATGATCGCACGGCTTATCTGTTTAATGCAACCTCTAACGTAAATGCGTGCCTGACCGAGCTTTTGCGATTTGTCACGAATCCGTACTTTACTGAGGAATCGGTTGAGCGGGAGCGCGGCATTATTGCAGAAGAGATAAGAGGTGCTGCGGATCATCCGTGGGAGCGCGCTTATGCTCAAATGATGAAAGCAATGTACGAAGAGCACACCGTGCGTTATGAGATCGCGGGCAGCGAGCAATCCATCGCGGAAGTAACACCCGAGCTGCTATACAGCTGTACGGACGCTTTTTACGTGCCCTCGAATATGTCGCTTGCTATTTGCGGAGACGTCACGCCCGCTCAAGTGCTGCGCATCGTAGAGGAGCAGATCCCTTGTGAGTATAAAAAGCCCGGTTTTTCTCATATGCACTTTGAAGAAGATCCCTGCGTGAAAAATACGCGCGCTGTCAGCTATATGCCGGTGCCCAAACCGGTATTCTACATCGGACTCAAGGATACCGATATTTCTGCCGATCCTGCAGAGCGCATTCATAAGGACGCATGTATGACGCTGCTGTTTGAGCTGATCTTCTCCATGTCAAGCAGACTGTGCAGCGACCTTTACGAGCAAGGCAAGATCGCGTACGGCATGTATTACGGATATTCCATCAACGATCGCGTGGCAACGGGAACAGTTGCGGGCGAAGCCCATGATCCCGAGGCGGTTTATGCTGCCGTGCTTGATTACGTGGAGAATCTCAAAACACAGGGGATTCCCGTAGAGGATTTTGAACGAGCCAAGCGTGTTGAATACGGTAATTTTATTGCAGAATTCGATTCTCCCGAGAACATTGTGAATATGCTGCTGTCCTTTGCTGATGACGGTAGCGAAATGCTTGCCTATCCGGCGGTTATGCAAAGCGTTACGCTTGAACAGGTAACAAAGTATTTGCACAAGTGCTTTGATGAGAGTAAAATGTGTTTGTCTGTCGTTTATCCCGAGGATGAGCAAGAATGAGGAGGAAGTAACATGAAAGAAATCACGAGATTAGCATTTCCCGGTCTTGGTATCGGTGAATTTGAGATTAACCGCGTAGCATTTTCTGTGTTCGGTGTCGATATCTATTGGTATGCGCTGCTGATCACGTTTGGCATTGCAATGGCGGTTTTATACACCAAGTACCGTTCCGAGCGTGAGTGGGTTTCTACCGATAATCTGTTGGATATTGCGCTTGCAACTGTCATCCTCGGTGTCATCGGTGCGCGACTTTACTACGTATTGACCTCCCTTGATTCCGGCAACTATACCACGCTCAAGGATTGGATCAACATCCGTAACGGTGGTTTGGGCATATATGGTGGTATTATTGGCGGTGTAGCCGGTATGGTTATCATGTCACTCATCCGCAAGGCGAACGTTTTCTCGGTGCTCGACAGCGCGGCTCCCGGTGTTATGATCGCTCAGGCGATTGGCAGATGGGGCAACTTCTGCAACGGTGAAGCGTTTGGATCTCCCATTGTGAACGGTCAGATCACGTACGCATTTCTCGGTCCCGAAAAGACTTATCCGGTAAGTGAGAGCAATATTCTTTACAAACTGCGCATGGCAGTTGAATCCGGTGCCACGCACGGTGACGGCTATGTCGGCATGGTTGAAGTGCAACCTACGTTCTTGTATGAATCCATGTGGAATTTGCTCGGCTTTGTACTGATCAATATTTTTTATAAAAAGAAAAAGTTTAACGGTCAGATAGCTCTTATGTATTTTGCATGGTACGGCTTTGGCAGAATGTTCATTGAAGGATTGCGTACCGATAGCTTGTTTATTCCCGGCACGGGTATCCGTATTTCGCAGATGCTGGGACTGGTGCTGCTGATCGCGTCGGTCGCTGTAATCGCGGTCGGTTTGATTCTTGCGTATAAGAAAAAGCTCGCGGCTGTGTTCACTCCCAATTACGTACCCGATATCAAGCAGTTCCGTCAAGAACAAAAGCAAATCGAGGCAGAAAGAGTTGCGGCTAAGCGCGCAGCAAGAATGGGCAAGACGCAAGACGCTGAACAAGAGCAGAATGAAAGCGAGGACGGGGAAGATGGCAACAATCATTGACGGTAAGCGCATTTCGGGCGAGATCCGCACTGAGCTTGCAGAAAAGACCCGGGCGTTTGAAACCGCACACGGTACAGTTCCCGGACTTGCTGTCATAATCGTAGGGGAGGACCCCGCATCGCGCGTTTATGTGCGCAACAAGCACAAAGCGTGCGCTGAGGTCGGCTTTTACTCCGAGGTGCATGAGCTTCCCGCAGATTCCACGCAAGAGCAAATCATCGCTCTGATCGATAAGCTCAACGAGCAGGAGAACATTCACGGCATTCTGGTGCAGCTGCCGCTGCCCAAGCACCTTGACGAGCAGACCATCCTTTTGCGCATCAAGCCCGAAAAGGACGTGGATGCGTTCCATCCGTATAACGTAGGAAAGATCATGATCGGTGACTATAACGTGCTGCCTTGTACTCCTGCAGGCGTGATGCAGCTGCTATCTCGCAGCGGTGTCAGCGCAGCGGGCAAGCATTGCGTGGTGATCGGTCGATCCAATATCGTCGGCAAGCCCATGGCAATGCTCTTGTTGCATGATAACGGTACTGTGACGATCTGCCACAGCCGTACACCTGATCTCAAAGCGCAGACCCTGCAGGCGGATATACTGGTTGCAGCGGTTGGCAGACCCGGCTTTGTCACCGCGGATATGGTCAAGCCCGGTGCTGTGGTGATCGACGTAGGCATTAATCGCAATGCTGAAGGAAAGCTGTGCGGCGACGTGGATTTTGATGCTGTGAGCGAGGTTGCGTCTATGATTACCCCTGTGCCCGGTGGCGTTGGTCCTATGACCATCACCATGCTGCTGCAAAATACGCTGACTGCGGCAGAAGCGGCGCTTAACAACTAAAAATATAGCCCGAGGCGCAAGCCTCGGGCTTTGGTTATTCGCTTAATTCGGCATAAGCCATATTCAGACAAGGACCTTCAACGCGCTTGCTGTCCGGATCAAAGGTATAGGTGAATTCATCGCCTTCACCGTATACGGTGACCACGTCACCGGTAATGAAAACTTGCGAGCTGTCGATAAGGCAATCTTGTACGATGATATAGTAATCTGACGATTCTATCGGAGTGCAGATATAGTAGATGTTATCGGAGTAGGGGGAACTTCCCGAAAATTGTGATTTTGCTGCGATTTTGAGTTTTACTTTCACAAATTTATCTTCATACTCTGCATAAGAACGATAATACTGCTCTGCAGTGATCTCCTCGCATTTCGCAACGTATTCCTCATGAGAAAGGGAAGTGTCAACAGGTGGATCAAAGAGATTGGTTAATCCGTTTATGAGTGTACCGACGCCAACAAAGGATAACAGTGCATAGATGATCGCGATAGATGCGACCAACCACTTTTTCCACTTTTCATGCGGGCTGGAGATCAGAAGAACAAGGCCAACGATCGGAATGAACCACAGCATGAGCAAAATGAACCACCAACGATGATACCATGAGATAAACGTTACTCTGCCGGAACCTGTACTTCTTCGTTGCTTTTTTTGCTTGACGGGTTTACGGTTGCCCGCACGCATCTCCTCGGGGCATACCTTTTTGCACAAGGGACAGGTGTCACTTGCGAAAAAGCAGTCACAATCGGGACATTTATTTAAGTCCGGACGGTCAAGCTCGTTGTCGTCCGCGAAAGATCCAAGCATTCTTCCCATAATCGTGTGTCCTTTCTTGAAATTTCTCATATTATTATAGCATATAAAACGGAAATATTCAAGTCCTTTTCATAGAAAGATCAGCGGGAATCTGAACCCGTATTTCGAGCATCCTGCTCGAAATGTCAAGCTGCGGTT
>JAZOVZ010000085.1:0-1969 GCA_045658965.1 Eubacteriales bacterium | reverse complement strand
CCCTGTTTTTAATGCCGCAGGCAATTCATGCGCTGCAGGCGCAAATCACGGCGCAAGCCAATTCATGCCCATAAGGGCAATTCATTATGGGCACGCATCGACAACGCCGGAAAAACCTTCGTTATCGCGCGTGCCCATTTGGCACGCAGGTTGATTTTATTGAAATGCGGTGCACTCGGGGCACACGTACCACTCACCGTCTTTTTTGTGGCAGGTCACGGTCAATGCATTGAACAGTCGGATGCGGTATTCAAAGGTGGAACGCTTTTGCACGCTCTTGTCCTCGTGCCCCGCATCCTCGGAGTAGGTATACGCCACAACGCTCATATCGTCAGCATCGTATTCCCGCGCCGCAAAGGTATCGCTGTTTATGACGTAATCGTGGGATAACTCGTACACAACGTCGTAATCCTCATTGCGCTCTATACGCTGAAACATGGTTGCCAAAGAGACCCATACGTATCCAAACAGCATCACGATCACCAACAAAACCGCCACAACGGGGATCACCCATACCGCGTAGGATTTCTTGGGCGACTTGTAGGCATTGATACTCTTGATGGGATCCTGCTCGTCGCGCTCACGCTGCAGCCTTGCAAGCTCCTTTTTTGGCACGACCATGGTGCGCGCACAGCGGTCACCCAGCGTAGCCCCCGATGCCAAAAGCAGGATCGCGTCAAATGCGTACACCTGCAAAAACAGATTGCGCACCGCTCTTTGCCAGAATTTCGGCTTTTTGCCGCTCTTTTTATCTAACACCACCAGCCCCAGGATACGCTTGCCGAGTGAACGACCGCCAAAAATGACGTCGCGCATCATAAAGCCTACCATGAAAAACAGAAACAAAGCCAAAAATGCAAGAATGAACAGCGGATGCGTAGATAGCTCATGTGAGGTAATACTCTTTGTCACCGTTGTCAGTACCGTCATGCCGATCAAGGTCACACCGCCAAACAGCCACCAGTCCAAAAGTGCTGCAAACAAGCGCAAAAATCTCGTAGAGGTTGCATTGGAGGCATCGGCACGGCAAAGTGCCTCGTATCGCTCGTAGATCTGCTCTACCGCCATAGGCTCCGGTGCATTCTCCTGCAATCTCTTTCCTGCAATCAGCTCCTCGGGGCGCACGTCCAAAAGCTTAGCCAACGCAAACAGCACCTCCACGCGCGGCTTGGACGCACCCGTTTCCCATTTGGACACGGCTGCCGGCGTGACGTTGAGCTGCTCTGCCACGTCAGCTTGAGTCAGCCCCTTTTGCTCACGCAGCCGGCACACAAAATTGCCAAATTGATAATCGTTCAAAGCAATTCTCCTTTTCGTGTTATTGAAATCATTATACGAGATTTCGCGCGATTTGTCAAGAAAAGGCATGTTGAATATCGGTTGATATTGGTTTTAAGGGCAAAAAAGCCGCGGCGAAGTTGGCGTGATGCTCTTAACGGAGTATCACGCCGATTCTATTTGCCGATGTTCTCCGCATCGCTCAAGAAAAGCTCGACAGCAAGAACTTTTACGCAATCAATCCCGCATTTGACAAGGGCTGCAACAAATAAAAAGCAAAACGCACCAAACAAATCTTCAGGACGGCTTGAAAATTCAAGCCGTCCTATTTACTTTTTTTGTGTGAGTGTGGTATAATATAGCATATACTAATCACAATAATGAGAGGTTATAGTATGGCCAAAAAATATGTATTCCGCTTTGAAGGAACCAAGGATATGTTTCTTGATCAATTTAACTGGAGCAGTGGTTATTTTGATGATATGGCTAGATATAAACATATTAACGATTATATATTAAAGTTGATCGGAACCGAAATTCACTTTGGTGTTGACCGAGGCGGACATTCAGGTGGGTATTGGTACGTTCCTACAATTATTGAGTTCGATGATCATATTGAGTTCGAAGGTAAAATAAAATACGTTAGTTCAAATGATAATATATTTATTCGAATTTGTGATGAGTTTTGGGA
>JAZOVZ010000084.1:0-13757 GCA_045658965.1 Eubacteriales bacterium | reverse complement strand
TTGACTGATTTGCCGTTTTTGTCAAGACGCTCGGATAATATATTTAGAGAAATATTGGCGGGGAAGATTACGTATCAAGACATTTGCAAGAGCGTGCATATTATGGAGATGCACGACAGACTCATATATTATAAGGAAATGCTGAACGTATTACAGGCAGATTCGTTATTTTTCAAATCCATGAGAGGACGTTTCAAAGGAATATTTTCGGATTGCGTTTTAACGAGATCCGTTAACGATACGGCTATTTATAGTTTTTTGTTTTTGAAACAGAATCAAGACGTATATTTTCCTTGCTCCTTCTTTACAAGAAATGAGCAACGTGAGTACACCAAGGAAGGCACACGTTGGGAAATCATATCCGTTATTGAAATAGTAAAATAAAACAAGCGTCCTCTGCATGGTTTCCATGCAAAGGACGCTTTGTCTCTATTTAACACTTTTTCATAAGTCGGATGAAAAACTCCACCGAGCGGTGCAGGGTTTCAAGCCTGATCTTTTCGTTGTTGCCGTGGATGGTGGCGCGTTCCTCGCTGGTCAGATCCATAGCCGAGAAGCGATAGACCTTATCCGAAATGCGTCCCCAATGGCGGGAATCGGAGCATTGCACCATGAGATAGGGCGTGACCACGCAGCCCTTCCATGTGGATGCCACCGCTGAAGCCACCTTGTCGTAGCCCGCGCAATCGGTGCGCGAGATGCGGCTGGGGTTCATGCCGTGAAGTCTTGTGACCTCGACCTTGTCGTCGTCCACCGTCTTTTTGATGTAGGCAAGAGCCGAGTCCATATTGTCCGCGGGATTGAGGCGGATATTGGACACCATGCTTGCTTCGGGGGGAATGACGTTGGATGCCGACGAGCCCTGCATCTGGGTAAAGGCGACCGTGGTGCGCATGAGCGCATTGAGCTCACCGCCGCTCTTTTTGCAGATGAGATCAAGCACGGGCAAAAACAGCTTGATGTTGGCGAAAATGATCTTGTAAACAAAGGTGGAATATCTGCCCAGCGTGTCAAACATCTGTGCCACGGGGGGCGTGAGCTTTGCCTTGAAGGGGTGCGTGACCATACGCACGCAAGCCTTGGAAAGGCGATCCACAGGCGCGTTCGGCTTGGGTGCGGAGGCGTGACCGCCACCCGACTTGACGGTGTATTTGATATCCATCATGCCTTTCTCGGCAATGCCGATCATGCCGCAGGGAACTTTCACGCCGGGGAACACGTTTTCCACCACCGCGCCGCCCTCGTCCACGACAAGCGCGGGCTCGATCTTGTGTTGCTCAAAATAATCAACGATGTGCGCAGCGCCCTTGCCGTTGACCTCCTCGCCGCCCGAGAACGCGAAATACACGTCGCATTCGGGGGTAAAGCCTTGCGAAATCAGCGACTCTGCCGCAAACAGAATGCCGTTAAAGGTGACCTTGGTGTCAAGCGTACCGCGTCCCCACACGCAACCGTCTTTTAAGAGTGCCTCAAATGCGGGCACGTCCCATAAGTCCTCGTTGACCGGCACGACGTCGTAGTGTGCCATGAGCACGGCAGGATTGCCGTCGGTCTTGCCCTTCCAATGAAAGAGCAGACCACGGTCGGGCATGCGCTGCATGGTGCAGGTCGCAAAAACGGCGGGGTACAGAGAGGGAAGCGCATCGATCAGCTTTTCAAATTCCGCGTCGTCCTCAAGCGCGGGATCGCGGTAGGAGACCGTCTTGCAACGCACCAGCGTGCGCAGAGCCTCGGTGGCGCGATCTTTATCAAACTCCACGGGAGAATTGTCCACGGGCGGCTGTGCCTTAGGCTTGAAGGCGAGTGCACGGATGAGAATGACGGCAAGAAAAATCAGAATGACAAGTACCACAGGGATTGCCCACATAGATCAAAGCACTCCCTTCTTGTAAAGGATTCTCGCGTATGCTACAGTCACGATAACGCCCACGGGCACCATAATGCCCACAGTGCCTGCGTTGAGGAAGGGAACGAAGATGAACAACGCCAGCATGAGAATGACGGGGGCGATGGAAAGCTTTAAGTTCTTGGAAATAAAGACTACCGCCAAACCGCCGAACAGCGCGGGCAGGATCATATCAAATGCGGGAATGAGAATGGGAGATTCCAGTACAGGGGTCAGGGGAACAATGCAAATGACACCCAGCACGATGATCAGCGTGGTGACGATGCTGGAAACCGCGATGGCGATGGTGGAAATGACCTCGCCCTCCTCGTCGCTTGCCTTGACGCCTGCACGCTCCATGGCGTCGATGGCGCAGGGCAGCTTCAAGTTGGAGATGTTACCCGTGACAAAGGAGAGGTACGTGCCGCCCGCACCCAGCATGGGCACGTAAGTAAAGATTTCCACGATGCCGACCGCCCAGTACATGGGTGCGGTGGCAAACAGACCGGCAAGCAGCACCTTCCAATCGGGACCTGCACCAAAGAGCAGGGAAAGGGAGAGCGGGAAAGCAAGCAGTGCGATTGCGACAATAATGCCCCAGATGCGTCCGTCGCGGTGGACGCTTTCCATGTAAGAAAGATTTTTCTTCATTTTAAGCACCTCCAAGCCAAGCAGTAAAGGGAATTGCCGATGCCATGCCTGCAATCAGACTGACGGGCAGGGCATAGTCGGTCAGCCAGCGGATCTTGGTCTTGGTGGCAAGAATGCCAAGCACAGCCATGACCGCCGCAGCCACCAGCATGACGCAAACGGGCACAAGACCCGAGGTGTCGCCCTTGAAGAGCAGCCCTACGTCGCAGAATACGTAGCCGAGGAATGCCGAGATCATACCAAGGAACATGGCGTTGTTAAAGATCTCGCCCCACTTTTTGTCCTTCATACCGATCTTGGACATGCCGCCCTGCAGCTTTTTGGTCACAAAGGGCACAAGGATCAAGCCTGCCGCAATGCCGACGGTCATGACCCAGGTGATGGTGATAAAGATCGAGGGATCGGACACCAGCTCACTCATGGTCTGACCTGCTGCCTCGATGGCGTTACCCGCAGCCACGGTCTCATAGGTGATCGAGCCGATGACCGAAAGGCGCAGCCAGGGCAGAGCCAAGCCAAGGCTCTTGGAAAGCGCGACCACGCCGACCAAGACAGCCACTGCAGGTGCAATGGTGAAAATGGCGGCAGAGGAGATGATTTTGCCAAGAGTGCTCTTCTCAATGCCGAGCTGATGCGCACGCCTCAGCGCGCGCACAAGAAAATAGATGGATTGTGCCAATACCAGCGCGATAATGGCACCCACTATTACGAACAGTATGGGATGATTGACGCTGAATTCCATAGCGGACCTCCTGAATGATATTGTTATCATTTTAACACATTTTTCCCCCTTTTGCAACACCGTTTTATCAAGATAAAGCAAGATTTGCCTTGAAAAAGCGCGGTTTGTGTGCTATAATCAAAATAATGAATTGTTTGGGAGGAGATTATGCAGTACAAAAATCTTCCGCCCGTGCGCGAGAGTGCGCACGTGGAGCTGCCGCATTTTCCGAGCCGCTTGCATGCGGCTGTGTTTCGTTTGTGGGAATGTGTGCCCGCTGCGCGTATTGCGTATGCGCTTGATCTGGAGATCGAACTGATCAACAAGGTGGCTGCCGAGATGGGGCTGCCCGCGCAAAAGGTCAATCCGGATTGGATGACGCGCGGCTATATCACCGTCATCCGCAACGCCTGGCACGTGCTGCCGTATGAAAATCTGCTGCGCTTGCTTGATTGGAGCGAAGGGCAGCTTGCGAGTGTGCTCAAGGAGGACGACTTCTTTGGTGAAAAGCTGGGCGGCTACAAGCCTTATTGCGCGCCCATCCTGCCCAAAGAGCTTGATGGGGCGCAAAAGGAGCAGCTTGCCCGCATCCGTGCGCTGGCAGAGCGGTACTTTGCCGATCTGTTTGACGGTGCGCAGCCCTTTGACTTTTTCCGCGCACAAAAAGAGCAGGGTGCCTTTGCCGAGGCGACCGACGACTTGCGCCTGATCTATTCCTATTGCGGACTTTACGCAACGGCACTTGACCGTGATATTGCGCTTTCCTATCCCGATGCGCTACTCGCGTCCTACCGCGACATGGGCGTCAATGCCGTATGGCTGCCCGCGCTGCTGTATCAGCTGGTGCCGTTTCCGTTTGATCAAAGCTATAGCGAGGGCTGGGAGCAGCGACAGGCACGCTTGCGCGAGCTGATCGACCGCGCAGGGGCGTACGGTATCAAGGTATACTTGTATCTCAACGAGCCAAGATGCATGCCGAATGCCTTTTTTGACGCGCATCCCGAGCTGCTTGGCAGACGCGATGCGGACTACAGCGCGCTTTGTACCCACAATCCTGCGGTTATGGCGTATCTGCGCGGAGCGGTACGCACGCTTTGCGAGAGTGCTCCGGGGCTTGGCGGCTTTTTTGCCATTACCTGCTCGGAAAATCTGACGCATTGTAAGAGCAAAATGGTGGGGGAAGAATGTCCCGTGTGCCGCGATATTCCCATTGAGCGTTTGATTGCCGAGGTGCTCTCTGCCATCAGCGAGGAATCAAGAGCGGTGGATCCCACCATCCGTACCGTTGCATGGACGTGGGCGTGGGATGACTTTATGACCGAGCAGCAGATCCGCGCGTGCATTGATATGATCCCGCGCGAGGTGGTGCTGCAAAGCAATAGTGAGGCAATGCTGGAATTTGTGCGCGGCGGCGTGCAGGGCAATATCCGCGATTACAGCATCTCCATCCCCGGACCCGCGCCGCTTGCCAAGCGCGTGTGGGAGTATGCAAGAGAGCAGGGGCACGAGGTATGCGCCAAGGTGCAGATCAACGCAAGCTGGGAGTGCAGTACGCTGCCGTTCCTGCCCGTGTTTGATCTGATACGCGCGCACATGATCGGTCTTAGCAAGGCAGGTGTCAAGCATACGATGCTATCCTGGACCTTGGGCGGCTATCCCTCGGTCAGCTTAAAAGTTGCCTGCGAATGCTTGCGTGACCCGTCCGAGGGGGCGTACCGCGACCTGCTTTGTGAGGAGTTTGGAGCGCATGCCGATGCGGTATATGCGTCCTCCAAGGCGTTTTCCGAGGCGTTTTCGGAGTTTCCGTTTGATCTGCGCAGCCTTTATTTCGGGCCGCAGAATGCAGGACCCTCCAATCCGCTGTACCCCACTCCCAGCGGCTTTGGCGCAACCATGACCTGCTACGCCTTTGACGCTCTCGATACCTGGCGTGCCATCTATCCGCGCGAGGTGTATGCCGCACAATGGCGCAAGGTCAGCGAGGGCTGGCACAAGGGCATGGAGCTGCTTGCCGATATGCCCGATTGTGAATACAAGCAAATGGCTATGGCGGCAGACGCCATTTTTGCATCCTCTTATGCACAGGTGCGCTTTATCATGGCGCGAGATGCGGGGGACGAGCAAGCCATGCGCGAGATTGCCAAGGAAGAGCTGCAAAACGCGCTTGACCTTTATCACCTCATGCAAAAAAATCCGCACATCGGTTACGAGGCGGCAAATCATTATTATTATAATAAGGGCATGCTTGCCGAGAAAGTCATCAATTGCGCACAGATATTTGACCGATAACGTAGGGCGGGGGCTTGCTCCCGCCGCTAAAAGACAAAAATATAGAGAAAAGAGGCCGTCTTGCGACGACCTCTTTTTTCTATGGTTTATTACTTTTCTTTTCTCTTTGCAACAGCGCGCTGAATCAGCTTGACAAGCTCGACGATCGGGATCATGGTCAGACCCAGACCGATTGCGATTGCGTACTCGACTGCGCCAACAGAAGCAAAGCCGAATGCGTTTGCAAGGAAGGGAATCTCACAAACCAGCGTGGTTGCAAGCAACGCGCCTGCACCTGCAAGCACGAGCACCCAGTTCTGCGAACGCAGGGTGAAGATACTGCCGCGCTGAGAGCGCATGTTAAAGCTGTGGAAGATCTCAGCCATGGACATGGTCAGGAACGCCATGGTCATGCCGTGGTCACCGTTGACAGCGTCACCGCCGATTGCGTGACCGATAAAGTAAGAGCCAAGGGTCAGAATGGATACCAGAACACCCTGGTACAGAATGTCAACGCCCATGCCGCCGGCAAATACGCCTGCCTTTGCATCTCTGGGCTTACGGTGCATGATGTCGGGCTCTGCCTTTTCCATACCAAGCGCGAGAGCAGGGAAGCAGTCGGTAACAAGGTTGATCCAAAGCAGGTGAACGGGCTCCAGAATGGTAAAGCCCAGAAGGGTTGCGGTGAAGATGGAAATGACCTCACTCATGTTAGAGCCGAGGAGGAATTGAATTGCCTTACGGATGTTGTCGTAAATACGGCGACCCTCTTCGACTGCACCAACGATGGTAGCGAAGTTGTCGTCGGTCAGCACCATGTCGGCAACGTTCTTGGTAACGTCGGTACCGGTGATACCCATACCAACGCCAATGTCTGCGGACTTAATGGAGGGCGCGTCGTTAACGCCGTCGCCGGTCATTGCCGTGACGTAGCCCGCACCGCGCCAAGCGTTGACGATTCTGGTCTTGTGCTCGGGCTGTACGCGCGCGTAAACGCTGATGCTCTGGAACTTGGACGCAAACTCTGCGTCGTCCATGTCGTTAAGCTGTGCACCCGTGATCGCGTAGGTGTCCTCGGTGATAATGCCAAGCTCCTTGGCAATGGCAACTGCGGTGTCCACGTGGTCGCCCGTGATCATGATGGGACGAATGCCTGCGCTGCGGCACTGTACGATCGCGTCCTTTACCTCGGGACGAACGGGGTCGATCATACCGCAAAGACCCACGAAGCAAAGGTTTTCTTCAAGTGCTTCGGGCTCGTAGCTTGCGGGAGCTTTATCCCAGGTGCGCTGTGCGCAAGCCAGCACACGCAGAGCCTTGTCTGCCATGGTCTTGTTGGCAGTCAGGATTGCGTTCTTGTAATCCTCGGTCATGGCAACGGGCGTGCCGTTTTCCAGGTAGTGCGTGCACTTGCCGATAACAACGTCGGGCGCACCCTTGGTGTACTGGAT
Source organism: Eubacteriales bacterium (assembly GCA_045658965.1). GTDB lineage: Bacteria > Bacillota > Clostridia > Oscillospirales > CAG-272 > SVQP01. The sequence continues at coordinate 6,781 of JAZOVZ010000084.1, read as the reverse complement.
GTGATTGCCCTCAATGACGTGTACGGTGGTCATCATCTTTCTGCCCGAGTCGAAGGGAGCTTCACCCGAGCGGGGAGCGGATGCCTTAAGGTCGTATTTTCTCATGCCCAGCTTGTCAGCCCAAGCAACCAGCGCTGCCTCGGTGGGCTCACCGGTGACGTTGCCGTCATGGTCGATCTCTGCGTCACAGCAAAGCGCCATAGCGGATGCGATGTGACTCTCATCCTCACCAAAGTGGTCAACTACGGTCATCTTGTTCTGGGTCAGCGTACCGGTCTTGTCGGAGCAAATGATCTGTGCGCAGCCCAGCGTTTCAACCGCGGTCAGGCGGCGGATGATCGCGTTACGCTTGGACATGTTGGTAACGCCAATGGAAAGCACCACGGTTACAACTGCTGCAAGGCCCTCGGGAATTGCGGCAACTGCAAGGGATACTGCTACCATGAAGGAGGGGAGAATGGTGTCTGCAAAATTGAGGTTGCCCTGGCGGATCAGCTGTACGCCGAATACCACCACGCAGATGCCAAGCACCAGCCAGGTCAGAATCTTGGAGAGCTGTGCAAGCTTGAGCTGCAGAGGGGTCTGACCCTCTTCTGCTGCGGAGAGTGCGCCTGCGATCTTACCCATCTCGGTGTCCATACCGGTTGCGGTAACGACTGCGGTGCCGCGGCCGTAAACGACCGTCGAGCCCATGTAGAGCATGTTCTTGCGGTCGCCCAGAGGAACGTCCTTTTCGCCCTCGCGCAGGTAAATGGTGTCAATAAACTTGGTAACGGGAACAGACTCACCGGTCAGCGCAGCCTCTTCCACCTTGAGCGACGCGTTTTCAAGAATTCTTGCGTCTGCGGGCACGGCGTCACCTGCCTCCAGCAGAATGATATCGCCCACAACGAGGTCTTCGCTGTGTACGATCTGTACCTTGCCGTCACGCAGCACCTTGGAGGTAGCGGCGGACATTTCCTGCAACGCTTCGATCGCTTTTTCTGCCTTGCTTTCCTGATATACGCCCAAAACAGCGTTGATCAGCACCACGGCAAGAATGATGATAACGTCGGTAAAGCCCTCGTTCTCAACTACCGCAAGCACACCGCTGATGGCAGCGGCAACAAGCAGAATGATGATCATGGGGTCAGAAAGCTGCTCCAAAAAGCGGCGGAAAAGAGACTTTCCCTTAGCAGCAGCCAACTTGTTTTTGCCGTTCTCTTCAAGTCTCTTTTGCGCTTCTGCCGAGGTCAAGCCCTCAACCGACGCACCAAGCTCGCCTAAAACGGCTTCTTTGTCTGTGCAATAAAACTTCATTGCAATTCCTCCTGAATGATATTTATAATATTATTTTATTTTTTGCATAAAAATAGACCTACCTGCTCAAAAAAACAGATAAGTCTCGTCATTTCAGGTAAAGCCAGGAAGGATTTTTCCGTGCTATTGACTCTACCGCATCGTAAGATGCCGACTACTCCCTTATGATGGGGTACAACGGGATATATTATAATAATAGATTGTGAACTTTTTTATAATAATTTGTTCCGATTATGAAAATTTTTCATTTTTTCATATAAATTGGCAAAACGGCAGTACATTTACGATTTTTTTGCGTCTATATAGGTGAAGTAAGATTTTTCTTGCAATTAGCGATAGATTATGATATAATGGAAACAGAAAAGACCCGGGAGGACAAAAATTATGCTTTCCTTTGAATGTGATTATAACGTAGGCGCGCATCCGCTGATCTTGCAGCGTCTGATCGAGACCAATTTCACTGCACAGCCCGGCTACGGTGAGGATGAATATACTGCGTCTGCTAAAGCCAAAATCAAGGCGGCTTGCAGCAGAGAAAACCTCGACGTGCATTTCTTGGCGGGCGGCACGCAGACCAATAAGATCGTCATTGATTCCATGCTGCATCCCGTAGAGGGCGTCATCGCTGCTACCACAGGGCACGTGGCTGCCCATGAGGCAGGCGCGATCGAGGCATCGGGGCACAAGGTGCTGACCGTTTCGGGACATGAGGGCAAGGTGAAAGCCTGCGAGGTCGAGGCGCTGATCAAGGCGTTTTATAACGACGCAAGCTACACGCATATGGTATTTCCGGGCATGGTGTATATCTCTCACCCCACCGAATACGGCACGCTTTACACCAAGGACGAGCTGACCGCCATTTCGGGGGTCTGCCGCGCGTATAAGATTCCGCTTTTCATTGATGGCGCGCGCCTTGGTTATGGGCTTGCGAGCGAGGGCACGGACGTCACGCTTGGCGACCTGTGCGATTTGTGCGACGTGTTTTACATAGGCGGCACCAAGGTAGGCGCGCTTTGCGGTGAGGCGGTCGTGTTTACGCACAATAATACCCCCGCGCATTTCTTCACGTTTATCAAGCAAAACGGCGCGCTGTTGGCAAAGGGCAGATTGATCGGCGTGCAGTTTGACGTGTTGTTTACCGATGGCTTGTATTTTGAGATCAGTAAAAATGCAATTAACATGGCAACCGAGCTGCGCCGCATCTGTGCCGAGAAAGGATACAAGACCTATCTCGAGTCTCCCACCAATCAGCAGTTCTTTATTTTGGAGAACGAAAAGTGTGCAGAACTTGCAAAGCACGTGCGTTTTTCCGAATGGGAAAGATCCGACGATCATCATACCGTCATCCGCTTGGCGACAAGCTGGGCAACCACCAAGGAGGATCTTGCAGCCCTTGCAGAGGTACTGTGATGCAGGTCAAGTGTAATCCGCTTTGGAACATATGCGATAAAAGCGCGTGGGTGTTTCCCATTGTTTCCGTTGTGTTTACGTGCTTGATTCTGTTTAGCGAGGTCTGGAGTGTAGCGATCTCCATGGTAGTGTTTTTGATCATAGCGAATGTGGTCGTGCTGTTTACCAACTATCCCCGCGCATTTGAGCTGTGGCAGGGGAGTTTGCAATACAATTGTGATTTCCACATGCGTCGCAGATTCGGTGGCAAAAACAGAAAGGTCGTGCGCACGACCTTGACCGTTTCGCACATCGAATCGGTGGAGCTGCGGCAAAACGCGCTGGAAAAGCTGTTCAATACGGGTCGCGTGACCTTTACAGGGCATGCCGATGTGACGTTTTTGCGCGATTACAGCGACTTTTACACCGATCAGGTGTCAGCACCTTATCACCATACCTTTTACGGCATTAAGCATTTCGACAAATTCCGCAACGAGATCTACGACCACGTTGATCCTGCGGTTTTAACCATAAATGTGAATCATTAAGCCTGCCCGTAATGGTGGTGTGAGCGGAATGAACGCGCTGAAGGGCGTCCCCCGAGTGTCATCCTGAGCGACGTGCGTAGCACGGAGTCGAACTTTTGCGGAGTGTAGTATCCGTCGCGAAAGCAGGATACGGAACAGCGCAAAAGCGCGAAGCGGGATCTGCGCAGGTTTCTGACATGCTCCTTAGCCTTTGAACTGTTTTTGATGCGCGTCAATTTCTCGATTAATTAGCCCTACCGAACACAAGTCGAATATAACTTCTACAGGCGGCTTGTCAGAAATCTGCGCAGATCCCGCTTCGCGCTACCATACGTTGCGCTCGCGGTTTTGCGTCGCTCCGCTTAAGCTACGCTATGCAAAACTTCGACTCGGTTGCTACGCAACCTTCGCTCAGGATGACACTCGGGGGGCGGTGAACCGCGCTTGAGGTGAACCTCGAAGGGAGAGTTTTGTCAAAAGGAGATCAATATGCTTACATATCATAACTTTCGCCCCGAAGAGGGGAAGAGCAAAGCCGGTGACGCCCTTGCGCGCATGCTCGCCGAGGAATCACCCGGAAAATCCTATGCCGACGCCATGCGGGCGCGCGTATCGGGGGCGCTTACGGGCGCGTGCACCGATACCTACTTTGTCGCGCACGAGAACGGCGCGTGCGTCAGCCGCCTTTGGTACGGCTGGGGCAATCACGAAAGTGCCATCGGCAATTTCGGCAATTTTTTGACGCTGGAGGAGTACCGCGGGCAGGGCATCGGCACGCATTTACTTGAGATGTGGTATGCAGACCTGCAAGGGCGAGACGACCTGCCTTTGGCACTGTTTTGCACCTCAGCCCCAAAAGCCGCACCCATGTACGAAAAATACGGCATGCGCCCCATTGCGGACGGTGCGAATTGGGGACCCTCCTACATGCCGCTCGGAAACAGCCCCAAGACCTTTGACGAGTTTTGCGCGTGCTATTATCAGCCTTCATCCTATCTTGTCAGCCGACCTGTCTCGTTTGAGTGGCGGCATGAGATCGATCTTTTGCTCAAATTCGCGCTTTTGCAAAAGGGAGAGGTCTTGGGAATTGGCGAAATACCAAGCGCGGAGCACGCCATTTTGTATGCCCCCGACCGCGCGCAAATGCTGTTTACCGAGAGCAGTGCATGCGTCGGCTGGTGCGTAGATGGGCAAGTACAAGTGCATCCCGAATACCGAAATCTGAAAATAGAGAGGTAAGCTATGTTTACAAAATTTATCGTTGAGCAATACAAAAAGACCGCGTACGGACGTTGCGACGATACGGGTGACGTATTTTTCTTCAGCGCAGCCGATTTTGATGATTTGCACGTCGAGCCTTACGTGTTCCCCTCGTCGCTTGGGCACGAGCTGCACGGATATCTGTACAGCTATGAAAACCCCATCCCGGGCCGCCTGATCGTGTTTGATCACGGCATGGGCGCAGGGCACGAGGCATATACAAAGGAGATCGAAATGCTTTGCCGCGCAGGCTATATGGTGCTGTCGTATGACCACACGGGCTGCATGCTGTCGGGTGGCGAGGGCACAAACGGCATGGCGCAATCGCTGCACGATCTGGACGATTGCTTTAAGGCAATCAAGGCAGATCCTCGCTTTGCAGGCTATGATTTTTCTGTGGTCGGGCATAGCTGGGGCGGCTTTTCCACGCTCAATATCTCGGCTCTGCACCCTGAAATCTCGCACGTGGTGGTCTTTTCCGGCTTTGTGTCGGTCGAGCTGCTGATCGCGTCCTATTTCGGCGGCATCTTAAAGGGTTGCCGCAAGCACATCATGGCGCTGGAGCGCGAGAAGAATCCCGATTACGTGGATTTTCATGCAGTCGAGACGCTCAAAAAGAGCAACGCCAAGGTGCTGCTGATCTACTCGGACGACGACAAGCTTTGCAAGAAAAATCCGCACTACGACGCGCTTGCCGCAGGACTTGCAGGCAAGGACAACGTAGAGCTTGTGCTGGTCAAGGGGAAGGGGCACAACCCCAACTATACTGCCGATGCCGTGGCGTACAAGGATGCATTCTTTGCCGAGCTGACCAAGCAGCGCAAGAAATACCCGAATAAAACGCTGGAGCAAAAGGCAGCATTCGTGGCGGACTACGATTGGGATCGCATGACAGCGCAGGACGAGACGGTCTGGGACAAGGTTTATCAGGCTCTTGAAAAATAATTTTTGGAATTTTTCATAAAAACCGAAACTTTTCTCGAAAAAAAGCGTCTATATAGGTAGAACACAAAAGGAGGCTGTTATGAAAAAGTGTATTCTCGTAGCATGTGCTCTGTTGGTGTGCGTGCTTTGCTTGCAGTCGTGTGAATATAACGGAATCATGTATAACTATTTGTCCGATTCGGAGAACTATAAATCCTATTCGGTTTTGCTGACAAGTATTTCATACGTTGAGGACATCAAACAGCCTGCCCGAGAGGATATTGATGCCGCGGAGTTTGCATCGGCAGAGACTGTGTATTTATACGTTGTTTTTGCATCCCGTGAACAACTCGCGCCTTTTTTAGGCGTGTCGCCCGAGAACATCCAAAACCCTGTCGATACTTATACGGTTCGTTTGAAAATCTGCGCAAATAATCATAAACAGCTGTTGCAAAACGGTTTTTATGATGCCGCCCGGGCAGGGGATGAGATCACGGTGACCGCATCCGATTGGATTTATATGGACGGTGAGTTTTTCTACGTCATCGGTGTGGAGCAGAACGGTACGACTTATCTTGACCAAACGGTGGGCTTACAGAATGTGATCGATATGATGAAATAATGAATAGAACAAAAGGTGGTCACTATGAAAAAACGCATTTTTCTTGTATCCGTTTGCCTGTGTGTATTATGCGGCATGCTTTGCGCTTGTTCGGGGCTGAACCGTGATCCGATTTATTCGTCTTTTGAAGAAAAAGAGGCAACGCTGATTGTGAATGGGCAGATACTTGACGTGGACGGGGTGTACGTATACGACGGATTTGAATACCGTTATCCCGATGCATCGGGGCTTGTGCCGCTTGTGTATCCTACCCGTTATGAAAAAGTACCGCTGGTCGCGACGCTCAGCGCACTTGGCGCAGAGGCAGAATGGCAGGACGAGCAGCATGCAACGCTGAGTTTGGAGGGCAAAACGCTGGAGCTGTCCTTGGCGGAGCAGACCGTGACCGAGCCGGGGAAGAATGATACTTGGGTACACGTTGCCGCAGGGCACTTTGTCTGCGTGCGTGAAACGGTGGAAAAGGACCTGATTGTGGATGGAACCTCTTTGGATGAAGTGCTGTTTTATTTCTTTGGTAATCAAACCCCAAAGTTTACCATTATGGACTGGGAAAACGCCACCGTGACCGTAACGGTGCAGGATAAAACGGAATAAACAGAGCAAAAAGCCGCCGCTTGGCGGCTTTTTGTGTGATGAAAATTGTTGCGGCGGGAGCCAGCCCCAATGTCATTCAGTTAAGAAAAGCCCACAGCAGGCAAGAGAGCGGAACGGATGCGCGCCCAAAAGGCGTCCCCCGAGGGGAAGCTGTCGCGCAGCGACT
>JAZOVZ010000083.1:0-22428 GCA_045658965.1 Eubacteriales bacterium | reverse complement strand
TTGCTCCCGATGGTCGCAGTGATATTATATTCGCCTCCCAAACTTGCGTAGCAAATACCACTCGGCGTAAGCCGAATATCACTGCATAGCAATATCACTCGCCATAGGCGAATATAACTGTGGCACCTGCTCTACGGCAGGTGCCACAACAGATGCTCCTTTTATTTTACGGATTGAGCGTAAAAATCATTTTTACGGGTGCGTGGTCGGAGTAGGTGAAGGCAGTATCGATGTTTTCGACCTGCTTGCAGGTCACGTTGTCCGATACGATAAAGCCGTCCACGATGATAGTGAAGTTGCCGACCTCGTAGGGGATATCACAGTTGCGGCAGGAGGGGTAGAGTACCTCGCCTGCATAGTTGGTGCAACGCGAAAAGCCTTTGGGCAGCATGTCGGCGGGGAAGGGCTGTGCCCAACCGAAATCTGCGTCCGCGCCGTTGAGCTTTTGCGAGGAGTCGCCCGTGAAATCGTGATTGAAGTCACCGCCGCAGATGACGTAATTGCCCTTTTGGTATTCCGCCGCCATATCCTCAAACAGCATGGACATTTGTGCTGCGCGGATGCTGTCGTCGCTACCGTAGGCAGAGGCGTGGACGTTATAAAGGATCAGCTCCTTGCCGTTATCTACGGGTACGCGGCTGACGCTGTAGCAGCGGTCAAGGTCAAGGAATTTGCTGAATGACGTGGAGATCGGGAAGGAGCGGCGCATGGACGAGGTGATTTCCACGCTGCTGAAGGTTGCCAGCGAGCTGTAAGATGCACCGTGCGGGCTGTGGAAGGGATAGGCTAAATATGCAGAATCATAATTGACGGCATAGCAGCTTGAAAACGTACCGAAATGCTCACGCAGCATGCTGTATTGGTTGGTGTGGTGGCTGCGCGTGGAGTCAAGGTCGATCTCCTGAAACAGAATAAAATCGGGATCGAGCGATTTGACGGTTTCTGCGCCCTCTGTGATGCAAGCGATCACGCTCTCCTTACTTTCGGCTCTGGACTCGGTGCCGCCGTCCATAAAAAAGGTGAAGTCCTGCGTGTATGCGCCAAAGCCGAGGTTTTGCGTTACGATGACGTAATCCGTGCCGAGCTGTACACTCTCTTTTGCGCCTGCGCGATCGATGGGCAGTTCTTGCATATCGGGGATGCGCTCGTAGCTGAGCACTACGTATCCAACGTATCCAAGAACGGTTAAAACGAGCACGCCAAGCGCGGCAAGCAGGATGAGCAGGATCTTTTTCCATGTTTTCATGAAGTCACCTCCCGGATTTTCTGCTTTCATTATACTGGAAGCGGTACGTCTTGTCAAGGACTTTGGCAAAAACCATGTTGACACTTGCTCACAGATATGGTACAATGAATGTAGTAAATCATGGGAGGATTACTTATGAAAGACTATCGCGTAACCGATTACGGCGTCAGAGCCGATATCACAGAATACCAGACCGCGCAAATTCAAGCAGTGCTTGATTTGTGTAAGGAAGGCGGCGGCAGAGTTATCTTTCCGCGCGGAAAATACTATATTTCCTCGCTTTGGATGTGGTCGGATACCACGCTGTACCTTGAAAAGGGAGCGGAGATATTTGGCAGTACCGAGTGCGACGATTATGAGGTATATCCCATTCCCGAAAGCGTGCAAATGCGCTCGGATATGGAGCTGATCACGCAGTATTACGGGCAGCCCTGGGAGACCTACCGCCGCGCCATGATCTCGTCCTACGGACAGAAGAACGTGTCGATTATCGGTGAGTTTGGTTCTGCTCTGGACGGACAGAATTGCTACGATCCCGACGGTGAAGAGGGCTATCGCGGCCCGCATATCGTATTTTTCTCCTGCTGTGAGAACGTGGAGCTGACGGGTTACATCGCGCGCCACAGCGGTAACTTCTTGCATGAAACCAATAATTGCCGTAACTTGCACATGCACCACGTAACCTGCCTTGGCGGCTCGGACGGTATTCACCTGCATTGCACCGAGCATGCCGTGATCGAGGATTGCTTCTTCAAGACAGGCGACGACTGCATTGCGGGCATCAATATCAACGACCTGCAGGTGCGCCGCTGCGTGCTCAACACCTCCTGCAACGGCTTCCGTATCGGTGGTGTGGGTATCTACGTGCGCGACTGCTACGTTTTTGGCCCCGGCTATTATCCGCACCGCAAAACGGTGGTCAAGGGCAAGTTTGACGAGCTGCCGCGCGAGCAGGGCAGACATAATCTTGTGTGCCTGGTAGACTATTTCGGCAGCCAGAATTATCCCTATGAGCCCTCGGATCTGCATTTTGAGAACTGCATCGTTGAAAACGCCAACGAGGTCATCCACTATCATGCAGGCAAGAATCATTTGCAAAACGGCACGTATCTTGGCACTATGGAGCTGACAAACGTGTGCTTTACCGATCTTTCGTATCCCACTTGGTGTGAAGCACCCGACCACTCGCCCATGAAGGTCATTCTCAAGGACGTGTCCTGGACGTTCAAGGACGGCAGAGAGAGCCCCCTGTTCTTGGTGGAGCAGAGCAAGAATCTGACGGTTGAGATCCTATAAACAAAGCGGTTAATCAGAATAATAGATATCATATAGAGAAAGAAGGTGCGATATGGAATACGTGGTGCGCGCGTTGGGCTTTTTACTGATCCCCGTCATTGTCAGCGGCTTACTTGCGGTTTTGCGACAGCCAAAGAAGGCAAAAAAGGGAAAGGTGTACCTGCCCGCACTGTTTGCGATTATCGGCATTGTCTGCAGTACTGTATTTCTCATCCCGACTATTATTACGGCATTTACAGAAGAAACCCCATGGCTATCGCTTGTGTTTTTCGCGTTTTCGCTGTTTGGAGCATCCTTTGTCATTGCGTTTATCAATTGCAGGGTGTCCTACGATCAGGATAGCTTTGTTGCCAAGAATTTTTTTGGTATCAAGAGAAGATATACCTACGATCAGGTGACCGGCATCAAAGAAGGCATGCACGAGGATTATCTGTTTATAGGGAAACGCAAGGTGATGATCGATGAATTTTCGGTCGGCGGTGCGGAGTTTATCGGATTTGTCAGTAAGAAATACCGCACCATACATAACGGACGCGCGCTTCCCGTGGTCCGCAAAACAAAGGGAGACATTTTCAACGGAAACGTGGAGGATGTGTTCGGTTTTATGTTTGCGTATATTTCGGTCAGCGTTTTAATTCTTATTATGGCGGCTTTTATAATGTGGTACGTGTTCCTTTCACCGTACTCGGTTGAGAATACCGCAGAGCAGCAGGTTTCGTTTGTATCCTGCACAGTCGAGAAGCATGTAATCAGACTATCGACCTCGGATGATCGGATATACAGCGTCAGCGTTATGGGCAAGGAGTATGACACGGACAGGATCACGACGCTTTGCAACGGCAAAACGGTGTATACCGTCTACGTAAAGGAGGTCACGTCCGATGATGGGGAGGATTATTACTCGGTCAAGGCGATCAAACACGAGAATTCGTACGTTTTGAGCTTTGAGGAAAACAACGCCAGACACAGGCAGGAATATTGGCCATTGTTGTTTTTTCCGTTGGGATTTGCGCTGCTTTGGGGAGCATATATTTTCTTCTCAATCAAGGTAGGGCGGAATCCTAAAAAATACAGCAAAAAGGTGATTGGGCTGTTTTTCAGGGATGGCTACGTGAAAACAAAGTAACATGATGAAACGGTTTATTATCATACTGTCATTGTTTATCTTGTGTCTTTGCGCATGTGCACCCATTGGCGGTGACGAGGTGCAGACCGAGGATCAAACGGTATGGCTGAATATGAACATGACCTACCCCGAGGCTGATTTGCCCGACGGGCAGGGGCAGCGCGCCCGCGTGATCATTCTCATCGGGCAGAGCAACGCTACGGGCTGCTCGCTGACAAGTTATTTGCAAGAATATGTGAGTGCCGAGCAGTATGCCGCGTACGAGGCGGGCTATGACTCGGTGCGCATCAACTATTGCCTTGACGATCACAAATATACCTCGGGCGGTGCGTTTGTGCCGGTCGACCTGACTTGCGCGGCGGGCGAGGGGTGCTTTGGACCCGAGCTTGGCATGGCAGAGGTTTTGGCAGAGGCGTATCCCGATGAAACCGTGTTTATCCTGAAATATACCATGTCGGGATATTCCTTGCATCACCATTGGCTGTGCGACGGCGCGCGCGGTTCGATCTACGAGGCGTGTTTGTCGTTTGCCACCACCTATCTGCATGCGCTTTGCGACGCGGGCTATGACGCACGCGTGGGAGCGATCTGCTGGATGCAGGGAGAATCGGACACCACCGATTTCAAAGCGTCCAAGTATCTTGCCAACCAAAGCGCATTTGCGTCTTACTTGCGTGAGGATCTTGTACAATACGCGGAAGAGGGTGGCATTTACTTTATCGATGCTGGCATTTCCAACAGCCCCTATTGTGAGCCTGCGTATCCCGAAATCAACGAGGCAAAGGTGCAATTTGCGGCACTTTCCCCTTTGAATTATTATTTTCCCACCATTGAAGCAGGCTTTACCGTGCACAAAGAGCCTGCCGGGGACCCCGATTGGGGGCATTACGACGCGGCAAGCGAGTTGGAGCTCGGACGCTTGTTCGGGCAATACGTGGTGCAAAGCTACAAGAACAGATAAAACTGAGAGGAGAGGGCGCATGTCGGTCGGATATTTAAGCGAGATCGTGTTTGAAAATCAAATACCCGAAGGCTCGTATTTGCAGGGCTTGCCCGTGGTGCAGCATTTGCAAAAGCATCCGCACCTTGCTCTTGACGCTGACGTGACCGTACTTGTGGGGGAAAACGGCACGGGCAAGTCTACATTGCTGGAGGCAATTGCGGTGGCGTGTGGATTTAATCCCGAGGGTGGCTCGCGCAATTTTCACTTTTCTACCAATGCCACGCACTCCGAGCTGCACGCCTGTCTGCGCACCGTCAAGCGCGCCTTTCCCAAGGACGGCTATTTTCTGCGTGCAGAGAGCCTTTATAACGTGGCAACCAACATTGAGGAGCTGGACAGGATGCCCGGCTTTTTGCCTCCCTTGGTGGACAGCTACGGCGGCAGATCGCTGCATCATCAGTCGCACGGAGAGAGCTTTCTTGCTTTAGTGCAAAACCGCCTTGGCGGCAACGGGCTTTACCTGTTTGACGAGCCCGAAGCGGCACTCTCGCCCATGCGGCAGATGACGCTGCTTGCCGAGATCGACCGCTTGGTAAAGGCAGGATCACAGTTGATCATCGCGACCCATTCGCCCATTCTCATGGCGTACCCCGGGGCGTGTATATACGAGCTATCGGAGCAGGGCATAGCACACGTGGATTATAAGGACACCGAGCATTACCGCGTCACAAAGCAGTTTTTGGATGCGCCCGAGAGAATGCTGCGGTATCTGATTGAACCTTGAAGGGGGTATAGCGTGAAAGTTCACGCTACCCATCTGATCAGTCTCCCATTCACGCTTAAAGCTCAACTTAAAATGGCAACTGATCCATTTTAAGTTGAGCTTTCAAAACTATTTGAGCCGCCGAAGGCGGTATGGAGGTTTGGATGCAATATCGTCTTGACAAATACGGAAACAAGCTGTCCGTTCTTGGATTTGGCTGCATGAGATTTCCCAAGAAAAAGGGAAAGATCGATATACAAGAGACCGAGCGTCAGATCATGCTGGCGTACCAAAGCGGAGTCAATTATTTTGATACGGCATACGCGTACCGCGGCAGCGAGGCGGTGCTGGGCGAGATCTTGGAGAAAAACGGCATTCGCGATCAGGTCAATATCGCGACCAAGCTGCCGCATTATATGATCAAGAGCCTTGAGGGCATTGAAAAGCTGTTTTGCGAGGAGCTGGAGCGGCTGCGCACCGATCACGTGGAGTATTATCTGATGCACATGCTGACCGACGTTGCCACGTGGGAGCGTCTTTGCGCTTTGGGTATCAAGGAATGGATCGCGCAGAAAAAGGCAAGCGGGCAGATCGGACAGATCGGCTTTTCTTACCATGGAAACAGTGATATGTTCTGTCGGCTGGTGGACGCGTATGATTGGGATTTCTGCATGATCCAGTATAACTATATGGACGAGAATTCGCAGGCTGGCAGAAGAGGACTGCACTATGCAAAGAGCAAGGGCTTGGCAGTCATGATCATGGAGCCCTTGCGCGGCGGCAAGCTGGTCAACCATCTGCCGGGGGAGGCAAAGCGCATTTTTGCCGAGTATCCCGTGCAGCACACGCCTGCAGAGTGGGCGTTCAGATGGCTGTGGAATCAGCCCGAGGTCAACGTGGTGCTGTCGGGCATGAACTCCGAGAGCATGGTGCGCAACAACGTGGAAACTGCGTCAAGCGTGCAGATTGGAGAACTTGGTGAGAGTGAGCAGCAAATGCTTGCGCAAGTGGTAGCCGCCATCAACGCAGGTATGAAGGTGGGCTGCACAGGCTGTGGCTACTGCATGCCGTGTCCGCGCGGCGTGGATATCCCGGGCACCTTTGCTGCGTATAACCGCCGTTATGCCGAAGGCAAATTTCAAGCGGTGTACGAGTACGCCATGTGCACGGCAATGCGCAAGAATTCGGCTGCTGCTTCCATGTGCATAGGCTGCGGCAAATGCGAGCCGCACTGTCCACAGAGCATCGCCATCCGCGAGCAGCTCAAATGCGCGCAAAAGGAGCTAGAGGGCCCCTTGTATAAGGCAGGCAGGGCAATGGTCTCGATCTTTTTCAAGCTGTAAGGATAAAAATATAAAAAATTGTCGAAAATCCGTACACTTTTTGCAAAAAAATGCGTCTATATAGGTGAATGACATTTTTGAAAGGAGAGGATTGCATGAAGCAATTTTTGACGTTACGACTTTCTACGCTGCTTTTGTGCTGCGTGCTGTGTTTTGCCGCGTTTGCGGGGTGCAATCGGCTTGAGCCATACGAGATCCCCTCTGTAGATCCCGACGTGTTTCGGAGTGACGAAGTGTTTTATTGCAACGGTATTGACGGCTATGCAACGGACAAGCTGATTCTGCCCGAATTTGAGGTGGCAGAGATCGATGAGTCTTCCGTGACCTATCAAAACGTGGCCGCCCGAAAGATGAACGCCTATTGCAAGCAAATGGAGCAAAACGGCTTTTCGGTGGTCAGGCACGATTACGTGACGTACTTCTATTCGGATACTTGCTGGATTCGCATTTCTCATGCCTTGGATTTTAATGACGGATCTGCGAGCTTGAGCTACTGCACACAGACAAGCGAGATACCCGAAAACGCTATCACCGCCGAGAAGGCAAAGCAGATCATCGGTACGGATTGCCCGTATCCGCTGATCGACGTGACTCCCGCAGGCGTTTATGAGGCAACGGGTGGGCGCATCTTTCGAGTGCCGCCGAGCGGCTCGGGCCAGATGAGTGCCGAGGAGTATAAAGATTTCGTCAGCATCCCTTGGGATGAGCGCCCGCGGAGTTTGTATTTGGTCACCGAAGAGTATGCAATTCCCATGGGAATGCCATGCGTGGCTTATGCCGACGTGGACGGGAACGGTGTGCGCGAGATATGGACGCTTGATTACGGACCCACCTCGGGGCTGTTTACGTTTGAATTGTCCGCGTATGAAAATGGGGAACGCAAATATTCCGAGATATATTATGCGGATCACGGTGCGCTGAATTTCTGCGAGAAAAACGGAAAGCTGCGAGTGTCCAACGACGTCACTCGCTATCTGGACGGTGAGCGTTATTCTGAACACCAAGAATATAAGATCAGCATTGTGGATGAAATCGTATATTTAACGCATAACGGGATTCCGTTGAATTGAATTTTGCGAACGCGCCAAGAGCCGTGAATGGTTCCAAAAACAAAAATCCGCCCATAGGGCTGCGAAATTAGCGGTAAATAAAGCAAAAGCAGAAGTCTTTGTAGGCTTCTGCTTTTTGCTATAAGGATATTACGCGCAGAAACCGTTTGGATTCGCGCTCTCCCCCCTGCGCTTGGAACAAGCCTGCGCCTGCATTCCCCCCTCCCGGAGGGGGGCTTTGATAGTAGTATCGCGCCCTTCCAAACCGACACGCAACCGTCAACGGTAACTTGATTAACCGAAATCTGCATGAAAACCGATATTTCAACGGTCAACTTAAAAAGAATGAGCAGACCACCTACATAGCCCCCCTCCGGGAGGGGGGAATGCAGGCGCAGGCTTGTTCCAAGCGCAGGGGGGAGAACGCGAATAGAATGGGTTTATGACGCAAATGCGACAACAGAAACTGCGACAACGCATTAACGATAAATAAAAAAGCAGGAATCTACTCAAAATTGAACAAATTCCTGCTATTATTCCGTTATTTACGCAGCCCGATCGGGCGGATTTTTGTTTTTATGGGTTATTCCTCGGGGAACAGCGGCTGCACGAACAGGGCGCGGTAGGAATTGATGGTGGTCTTGCTCTCTACCTCGGTGATGGTGCCCGTGAGCGGATCGTAAATGCGGAAGCCGCAAGCGCCCTCGTAGGAGAGGGTGATCTCGGCGTCCTTCTTGGAATCGTTTGCAAGGAAGAAGAACTTGACTCCGTTCTTTTCATAGGGGGAGATATACACGTATTTGCGTGCCGACTTGACACCCAGCGCAGGGGCTTCGGTAATGGCGGAAATGGCTTCGCTGTACTTGGCTTTGAGCAGCGAGGCGTGCTTTTGGCTCAAAGACTCCAGCTCTGCCTGATCTGCTTCAAGGAACGCGACAGAGGGCATTTGTTCTACGAAAATGACGTTGACGCCTGCCTCGATCAGCGCATCCAGCACGCGCATGCTTGCAAGATCCATGATGGTCGCATGGGGAACGAGAATGGTGGTAAAGGTGAAATTGCCGACCGTCAAGCCCTTTGCGCTGACCGTGCCGCCCTGCAGCGACGCGTCGTCAAGGAATACGTAATCCAGCCCTTCTTTGCGAATGCCCATGGTCAGACGGGTGACCAGCTTGTCAAGATCCTGGGCGGCAGCGGGCGCGTCGTAAAGTTGCTGTGTACGGGGTGCTTCGTAAGCCGCTGCCATGGCGTCAATGCTGTAGTAAATGGCGATCTGCGAGAGGTTCTGCGCTCCCACGGTCATCGATCCCATTCTGCCCACGTATTCGTTGAAGGCTTTGCCGGTTTCCTTGTCGCTGTTTGCCTGACTGTAGTAGGAGGTGACCTGATTGCCGCCGTCAAAGTAAGCAAAGGTCATAGCTCCCAGCGCGTAGTCAAGGTGATTGGTGGCAAATTCATCGGGGTTGGCTGCGGGCGCGATCTCGATCATCACGCGCTCTTTGCCCGTCAGCCATGCTGCGGACGAGGCGTACTTGCCGCCCGTGGAGGTTTCGTCTAAGTACGGGCCGGGACGCACGTTGAGCACGTCAAAGCCGGAATATCCCATGTTTTTGGAGCTTTGGATGTAGTTGCCGTACACGGGCAGATGGTATTGCATCTGTTCCTCAAGCAGCAAGTGCCCCGAGAGTTGCGTGCCGTGTGCCAGAGCCCAAGCCTGAATCTGACCGAAGAAGTTTTCGGCAACCAGATCGCCCACGTGCGCGTAGAAGTGTGCGCGCACGCGCTGCGCCTCGGCACCCTCGCCGCTATAAACCAGATGCAAGAGCGGCTTTAGGTCGTAGCCGTACTTGGCTGCAAAGGTTTCAAAAATATCGTAATCGTAGGGAAGAACGGGATTGCGCAAATTCGCGGGCATTAAGTGGTGTGCCGCCAGCAGCTGCGCCTCGTCGTCGAAAATGGCTTCTACAGCGCCCGCAAAATCGGGGATCGCACCCTCATAGGTGTCAAAGGTGACCTCGATAAAGCGTGCAACCGCATCGCGGTTGAGAATATTGGGGTAAGAATTGTTCCATTCAAAGCCATAGCAGTAGTTTGCGGCACAGTAAACGTACGCCGTCCAAGGGGCGTCCACACCGCAAAAGACCATTTTGTCGTCCTGTACGGTCACTTCCAGGGGCAGCGTCTGCCCTTCGCTGAGCAGATATGCGTGCTCTATGCTGACAAAGCCGTCGGGGAGGTTCATGCTGCGCGCGTCGCTATCCCCGCCCGACATGGTGTGCTGCACCAGTCGCACAGCTGCATATTCGGGGTGATCCTTGACGGTCAAATTGCCTGCAGCACCGCTGGGGTAGCCGTATTCGTCGTACAGCCATATGCGTACGTTTTGCTTGTGCGCTGCATCCACAAATGCGGCAAAATCGTCAAGCGATTGCCCCTGCTGCAGGTAATTTTCATCCCATTTCATATTACAAGCAGCACCGCCAAAGCCGTATTCGATCAGGCTGGCGGCTTTTTCTTCCCAAGTGTTACCGGGGAGGGTAGCAAAATAGTGCTCGATCTTGAGCGCACGGTATTCGCGTGCGGGATCGGTAAACGCCTGCTCGGTGATCAGCGGCTGATTCTGCACGGCAGGATCGATGGGCGGCTCGGTCTCGGCTTCGGTTTCGGACTCGGATTCGGTCGATTCGACAGTCGACCCTACGGGCTCGGTGCTCTCTGCGGGATCATCAGAGGGTTGCTTGCAAGCAGCGAGAGGGAGCAGCATCAAGGCGCACAGCGCAAATGCCAGAAGTCGTGTTTTTCTCATAAAGCGTCCTCCTTTATCGGGGCGTTTGATTTGTGTTAATTATACCAAATTTGCATTGTCTTGTCAATTCTTTTGGGCAAACTGCTTGCAAAATCTGCCGCTGTGTGTTACAATAAAGGCAGAAAAAATGAGCGCAAAGGAGCCCTTATATGAACAAGATTACCTTTGATGCCGCCAAAGCGGTCTTTTACCCTTATACAAAAGAGCAATACGAGCGCGAAATGCGCGAAAATATGGTGGGGCAGTACGGCTTTTATCATGCGCTGGATCTGTCCGACTATTGCAGCGCGGACGGTGAACTGATGCTCTCGGGCATTATCATGCGTCTGACGGCACGCAACGCCTACAGACTGTACGTCAACGACGAGCTGGTCATGCACGGTCCCGCGCGCACCGCGCACGGATACGCGCGTGTGGACGAGATCGACGTGACGTGGTATCTTGAGCCGGGGCTCAACCATATTGCTATTGAGGTCATGGCGTACGGCAATATGCACCCGCTGTATAACCGCTACTCCAACGACTGCACCATGGAGGACGGCATGGTGATCGCGGAGATATCCTGCGAGGGCAAGGTGCTTTGCGCTACGGGCAGAGAAGAGTGGCAGGCTTGTCGCATTGCCGCGCGTGCGCCCGTGTCCGAGCGCATCTCGCACAGCCGCGAGTGCACCGAGATCTATACGCTGGATGAGCAATACTATACCTGGAAATTCGGCAGAGGGGATTTTGTGCCCGCAGCACCTATAGAGAACGTGCCCGTCTACCTTGCGCACGAGGCTCTGCAGCCTACGCTGGAAGAATTCTTCTTTGACGATCTCGTCGGCTTTGGCTCGTGCCGCATCGATCCCGAGATCCGTCTTACGCCCTTGTTCTACGAGGTCAACAACCCCTATTACGACGCGTTGCCCGAGCATCCCACCGCAGATTGCCGCAGGACGCTCGATACCGCCTTTGGCGGTGTTTGTGCCGAGAGCGGTGACGAGGGCTTGACGCTTTGGGGCGACGAGAGCATGTACGCGCTCTACGACCTTGGCGAGAGCCGCGTGGGCTTTATCCGCCTTGTGGTCAGCTGTGAGCGCGCGGGTGTGATCGACCTTGTGCACAGTGAGCTTTTGGATACGGACGGCAGTATTCCGTACTATCATAATATTGTCACGCGCTTGCATCTGCCTGCGGGACTTAGCGAGTTTATCGCATTTGAACCCGCTTTGGCAAGATATATCAAGCTGTATTTCCGCGGCACGGGGGCGGTGACGGTGCATAGCCTTTCCATTCTCGATGACGCGTACCCCGACGAGCACCGCACAAGCTTTGCCTGCTCAAACGACGATATCAACCGCCTGTACGGTGCGGCAAAGCGCACCTTGCTGCTCAATACCTTGGATATTTTCATGGATTGCCCCGAACGTGAGCGCGGCGGCTGGCTTTGCGACTCGCTGTGGACGGCACGCGCGGCACAGCTGATGCTGTCCGATACCCGCGTGGAGCGTGAATTTTTGGAAAACTTCCTGCTGACTCCCGCGGACGGTATGTTCCACGCATTTTTCCCCGAGGTCTTTCCCGCATGCAAGCCCTCTTACAAGGATATGACGGGCATTACCACCTGGTCCTTGTGGCTGGGCTGTGAGATTGCAGAGTATATTTTGCGCACGGGAGACATTGCCTTCCGTGATGAGTTTGCGCCCAGAGTCGAGGCATTTGTCAAGGGCACGCGCGATTTCGTGGGCAAGAGCGGCCTACTTGAAAATCTGCCATGGCTGTTTATCGACTGGTCGCAGTCCAACAGAGGGGAGAACAATCAGCCCGTGTCAAGTGCGGCAAACGCGCTGTATGGCTATATGCTGATCGCGCTGGGCAACGCCTTCGGAAGGCCCGCTTGGGTCAGAATGGGTGCGCGTACGCGCAAGATATTGCGCAACGCCATTGTCGGGGGCGGTGAGATTTCGGACGTCAAGTATATTCCCGACAGCTTTGACGTGGACAAAAACGGGGCTTTGCGCGCAAAAGGCTACCATAGCGAAGCGGCAATGTATACAGCCCTTTGGAGCGGTCTGTTTGCCAAGGGCGAGGCTCCCGCGCTGGACCGTGCTGTCGTGGAGAAAATGGGACCCGCGCCCGTGTACGCAAAAGATCCCATGGTGGGTACGAGCAATCTCTTTATCGGACTTTGCATCAGGTTGGATATGCTTTGCAGAATGGGTGCGTACGACAAGATGTATGAGGATATGTTGGCGATCTATATGCCGCAGCTGACCGAGGGACCGGGCACGCTGTGGGAGAACGCCATGATCGATACCTCCTCGCGCTGCCACGGCTTTGCTGCACACGCAGGCGTGCATCTGGTGCGCGACGTGCTGGGTCTGGGAATTCCTTCGTTCAGCCGAAACGGTGAAGGGGAGAGATACGTGATGATCGCACCGCATATCTGCGGACTGCGCTGGGCACGCGGCACACACGAAACGCCCGACGGCTTGATCGCGCTGGAATGGAAGTATGACGGAGAGCACTTTGTGCTCAACGGCAGCCTGCCGGCAGGGTATTCCCACGTTTTGGCGTTGCCGCGCGAGGTGATCGGGCTTTCCAAGGATCGCGTCAAGATCAATATCACCACAAGAGGCTAACCGCCACCTTTGCATAAACCCTTGATGAAAGTTTTTGATCGACCTTTTTTCAAAAAGGTCGCGGGGACTTGGGGCAGAGCCCCAAGTCGCCTCCGCAGAGGCGAAACTCCTTGAAACGGCATTTCTTTGGTTCTTTCTTTGGGCCTACTTGCTCAAAGAAAGAACGGAAAAAACTTTTTCAACGTAAACCCCAAAAAAATCCCGTTTCCATGGAACATTTTTTCAAATTTATCGTCTATATCAGTGACGGTGTCTTGGGATGCCGTCACTTTACTTGTTTTATGTGCTTTTTAGTTGACAAACATGCGCATTTGTGATATAATCAATCTACGTATGGCTAACAATCATATGAAGAAGAAAAAACCTGGAAACGGATGTGAAATAAATGGAAAAAACGCAAAAAAAGCCCGCGTACAAGGGCTTTACCACCAAAGAAAAGATACTGCCCGTGATCATGCTTTCGCTCATCGCACCCTTTATGGTGTGCTTTTTCGGGCCCTTTGAAATATTCGGCAACAATATTGATCAATTCAAGTTCGCGCTTGGCGACTTCTGGCTTTTGTGCATCGTGATCGCCGCTGCTATTGCAGCTGTCGTGGGTACCGTGCTCATGCTGCTGCGCGGCAGAGCCTTTGACGTGGCGTACGGTCTTGTGTTCGGTATATCCTTTATGCTGTTTTTGCAGGGCAATTTCCTCTCCATGGGTATGACATCGCTGGAGGGTGACGGTGCTGCCGAGACCTTGGGCTTTGGAAAGATCTTTGTCAATACCGCGATCTGGCTGCTGATTGTGGGCGGCAGTATTGCCGTGATGCTGCTCTTGGACAAATACCGCGATACCGTGCGTCTGATCTCGATCGTGGCGTTGGTCGCGGTGTTGGGCTCTTCTCTGATCTCGTTTGCCACGCTCTCGCTGACTACCGACGTGTACGGCGATAAGGCTTTGGTGGAGATCAAGGACGGCGAGCAGGTGCTGACAATCAAGAACCTTGACACCCTGGCAAAGGAGCAAAACGTGATCGTCTTTATCGTGGACCGCTTTGACTACGAGTATTACGACGTGGCAATGCGCGATTGCCCCGAGATCTTTGACGAGCTTGACGGCTTTACCTACTTTGCCGACTATATCACCAAGTATCCCAGAACCTTCCCGGGAGCTTTGCACGTGCTGACGGGCGTAGAGACCGATTTTTCCATGTCGCACGACGAGTATATGACGCATGCGTATCAGAACTCCGAGCACCTGATGGACATCAAGAACAATGGATTTGACGTCAATATCTATACCGACGACTATTACTGCTACGAGGATGCGGGCGACATGAGCGCGTATGCCGAAAACCTTTCGGGCAAGGTCTCTTATGAGATTTTGCAAAGCGCGTCGCTTTCGATCGATATGATCCGTCTGTCCTTGTACCGTTATCTGCCGTTCTGTGCGCAGGGCTTGGTAGGCAACATCAGCACGCCCACCTTTGACAAGTACGTAGAGTATGATATGACCTACGATATCTTCTCGACCGATATGAAAAAGACCTATGGCGTGATGACCGAGGACGAGTTTACCTTGCGCGAGAGCGATAAGGGATATTCCTTTATCCACATCGACGGCTGCCATAAGTCCACCATCTACGATTCCGATTTCAACGAGCTGCCCGAGGGTGATCCCGCAGGGCTCAAGAACAGCACCGTCAACGTCATGACGCAGAGCTTTAAGATCATTTCGCGCTATATTGCCGAGATGAAGCGTCTGGGTGTTTACGAGAACTCCACCATTATCATTACGGGTGACCACGCAAGCATCGGCTCGGATACAAAGATGCCCAGCTACGCTTACGTGACGGCACTCTTGGTCAAGCCTGCGGGCGTGAGCGAGGGCGAGATCACCAACAATTACGCACAGCTTGACGTGGATAACGTGCTTGCCACCATCAAGGAGGCAGCCGGCGTTTCGAGTCAGATCCCTACCGTATTTGAGGTGCCCGAGGATGAGGAGCAGGTGCGCACGCTGATGTTCCAGCGTTCCTATAAGAACGAGGCGGGCAAGACGGTGTACGAGAACATTGAGTACGAGATCCGCGGCAACGGCAAGGATTTCTCTAACTGGGTGATTGTGAATCAATATCCGCTCAACAAGAGCATATATGATTAAGGAGTAATTTATGGACGCCATTATGTATTATATTTGTATCCCGCTCGGCTATCTGATGAAGTGGTGCTGGCAGTTGGTGGATAACTACGGTGTTGCCATTATTCTGTTTACCTTGGCGACCAAGCTGGTGCTGCTGCCGCTTTCGATCTGGATCCATAAGAACTCGATCCAGATGGTCAAGATCCAGCCCGAGCTGAATATGCTCAAGGTCAACCACTACGGTGATGCGGATACCATTGCGGACAAGCAGGCGGAGCTTTACAAAAAGCACAACTATCGCCCCTTGCTCTCTCTCATCCCGCTGGCGGCGCAGATCGTGCTGCTTTTGGGTGTCGTGCAGATCATCTACCACCCGCTGGATTACCTGTTTGCCATTGATCCCGATGCGATTGCCGCCATGGCATCCAACTTTGGGCTGAATACCGAGGAATCCTCGTATCAGCTGCAGCTCATTGAGCTGATCAAGCAAAATGCCGCTTATGCGTTTCCCGATGTGGATCTTAGCGCGGTGCGTGCATTCGAGGGCTCGTTCCTTGGCTTTAACCTTTCCGTCATTCCTACAGCGGCGTGGGGCATTTACATTCTCATGCCCATCATCGCAGGCGTGTCTGCTTGGCTGATGTGCTGGACGCAAAACCTTTCCAACGTGCTGCAGCACGAGCAGGGCAAGCTTTCCCAGTACGGTATGACCATCTTGTCGGTGGGCATTTCGCTCTACCTCGGTCTTGGCGTGCCCGCGGGCATTGCATGGTACTGGGTAGCCAGCAACGTGTTCTCGATTTTGCAGATGTATGCGCTCAACGCGCTCATCAACCCCAAAAAGTACGTGGACTACGACGCTTTGGAAAAGAGCCGTGCAGCCCTTGCCGAGGTAGAAGCGTTGGAGGACAAGAAAAAGGATCCCAACTATAAGATCAACCGCGCAAGAGAGAAGAAGGACTACAAGCGTTTCTTCAAGATCGTCAACAAGCACTTGGTCATCTACTCCGAAAAGAGCGGATTTTACAAGTATTTCGAGGCTGTGATCGAGCAGTTGCTTGCCAAGTCCAATATTACCATTCACTACGTGACAAACGACCCCGACGATGCGATCTTCGCACTTGCCGAAAAGCAGCCGCGTATCAAGCCTTACTATATCGGTCTTAAGAAAATGATCCCTCTGATGATGCGCTGCGAGGCGGACATCATGGTCATGACTACCCCCGATCTCGATAAGTATTATATCAAGCGTTCGATCATGAAAAAGGATATGGAGTACGTGTACGTGCCCCACGACATGATGAGTGTGCACATGGGCTTCCGCGAGGGTGCGCTTGATGCGTTTGACACCATCTTCTGCGTCGGTCCTCACACGGCAGCAGAGGTCAGAGCCACCGAGCAGGTGTACGGTCTGCCCGAAAAGAAGCTGGTGGAATTTGGCTATCCGCTTGCCGATAAGCTGATCGAGGCAGGAGAGCAGGAGAGAGCCAACCACGTCCGTCGCGATCGCAAGGAGATTCTGATCGCGCCCTCCTGGCAGGAGGATAATCTGCTTGACTCTGTTATCGACGGATTGATCGAAGCACTGTACTGTGACGATTACCACGTGACCGTGCGTCCGCACCCCGAATACGTCAAGCGTTACGGTGCGCGCATGCAGGCAATCGTGGACAAATATGCGCATCTTGTAGGTGACGGACTGACCTTTGAGCTGGACTTTACGGTCAACCGCTCGGTCTATTCCGCTGACCTGCTGATCACCGACTGGTCGGGTATCGCGTTGGAATACTGCTTTGCGACCCGCCGCCCCGCTATCTTTGTCAACACCAAGATCAAGTGCATGAACCCCAACTGGGAAAAGATCGGACTTACCCCTGTGGAGATCACGCTGCGTGACGTTGTCGGTGTTTCGATCGACAAAGACCGCGTAGGGGAGTGCCGCGCAGTTGCAGACGAGCTGTTTGCAAAAGCAGACGAGTACGAACAAAAGATCACCGAGGTACTGGAGCATCACATTTACAATCAGGGTAGAGCAGGCGAGGTTGGTGCAAACTACCTTCTGAACTCTTTGGTCGAAAAACGCAAAAAGTCTTGACATTGTGCTCATTATGTGGTACAATAGAGCCACATCCGAACATAAAGGAGTAAAAAGTCATGATTCCCGTAACAGTTGCATATATCGATCCCTCGAGCGTAACCATTGTCATTACCTCGATCAGTGCTATCGTCATCGCAGTTGGTGCGACCGCAGTGATTCTGTGGCGCAAGGCAAAGAAAAAGGTTGCCGAAACCCTGCATATCGATGAAAACGCAAACAAAGAGGTTGAGGACGAGTTGGTCATCAACACCGAGGACAATAAGTAATTTGTTCAAAATGCAAATTCTGCCTTCCGCAAATGAGCGGAAGGCACAATTTGCTGATTTTTCGTCTTGATTTCGGGCATTCCCGTTCAAAAAATAATTGTGAAATTGAAAAAGTGAACGCTTTTTCAAGGAAAGGAAACATTATGACGTTCAAAAGAAGTATTTGCATGCTGACACTGATCGCGCTGCTTTGTTCCGCACTGGTTTGCTTTGCAAGCTGCGACAAAAAGGAGACCGTTATCATTTACAGCTCTGCTGAGGATTACCGCATTGAGCATATGCAAAAGAGACTCAACGAGCAGTTCCCGCAGTATAACGTCATCGTAGAATATAAGACCAGCGGCAACCATGCCGCAACCCTGCAGGCAGCAGGCAAGAACGCCGAGTGCGATATCTCGCACGACCTGGAATATGCGTACGCAGAGCAGCTTGCCGCACAGGGCGTGCTGGCAGATCTCTCCAACATCGTCGATTGGAGCGTATATGCCGAGGACACCGTACAGAGCAAGTATTATGCACCCGAGATCCGTAACGGCGGCTGCATCATCGTCAATACCCAGCGTCTTGAAGAACTTGGATTGGACAAGCCCACCTCTTACGAGGATCTGCTTGATCCCAAGTATAAGGGTCAGATCTCCATGCCCAACCCCGCTTCGTCCGGTACGGGTTATATGTTCCTGCTTTCCTTAGTCAACGCATGGGGCGAGCAGGAGGCACTTGACTACTTTGACAAGCTTGCCGAAAACGTGCTGTCCTTTACCTCTTCCGGCTCGGGTCCCGTCAATTCGTTAGTGCTTGGCGAGGTTGCCATTGGCTTGGGCATGACCCCCAACGCCGCAACCAAGATCGGGGAAGGCTTCCCGCTTGAGATTCTGTTCTTTGAGGAAGGCTCGCCTTACTCGCTGTACGGTCAGACCATCATCGAGGGCAAGCAGGACAGAGAGGCAGTCAAGGAGGTCTTTGCATTCCTGACCACCACGCTCAACGAGGAGCTTTGCGCCTACTATTATCCCGAAAAGATTTTCAAGGACAAGGACTACGTGCTTGAAAACTTCCCCACGGACATCAAGTATGCCGACATGCAGGTAGAGAACGCCTCTGCATACAAAGAAGAATTACTTTCGAAATGGACACATTGACATGAGCACTTGTAAGCTTTCTATTCAAAGCATTTCCAAACAATATAAAAACAACAAATCCGTTGCGCTGGATGCTGTCAGCGTGGACGTGATGCAGGGCGAGTTCCTTGCCATTCTCGGCCCCTCGGGCTGCGGCAAGACCACGCTTTTGCGCATTATTGCAGGACTTTTGCCTGCCGATAGCGGCAAGCTGCTGCTTGACGGCAAGGATATCACCGCAGCGGCGCCCGCAAAGCGTTCGATGGGCATCGTGTTCCAGAATTACGCGCTGTTTGAAAACATGACGGTGCTGGAAAACGTAGCCTATGCTGCAAAGCTCAAAGCAAGAAAAGACAAGAGCGCAACCAAGGCTGAAGTCGAGCAAAGAGCCATGGAGCTGCTTGCCGATCTCGGCATTGCGGAATACGCCAAGAAGTATCCGTCCTCGCTCTCGGGTGGACAGATGCAGCGCGTTGCCATTGCGCGTACGCTGATCTTAAAACCCGACATCATGCTGTTTGATGAGCCCGCGTCGGCTCTGGACGTTGCAACCAGACTGCAGCTGCGCACCGTGATCAAGGACATCCAAGCCAAGTTCGGCACCACCATGATCTACATCACCCACGACCAGGAGGAGGCGTTTGCCATGGCAGACCGCATCATGGTCATGGAAAACGCACGTATTTCCCAGATCGGTGCGCCTGCACAGATCGTAGGCGCACCTGCCAATGCGTACGTCAAGAGCTTTGTGGTGGACAATCTGCAAACCAAGATTGCTTCGCTTTCCAAGGCACTGGGGGCTGACGCATGACAGCCACGATCAAAAAACGCCCGCAGGGCGGGGCATGGGTAGCCAAATGGACGGTGGCTCTGGTACTGCTTTGCGTGGTGATATTGCCTATTGTTTCCATGCTGACCAAGATCACGCCCGCGGATATTGCCGACGTGGTCAAGGGCCCGAATTTTACAAGCGCACTTTGGAATTCTCTGCGCTATACCGCGCTTGCTACGCTGATCGTGGTGGTGCTTGCATATCTGATGGCACTGTGCACCACGCGTGTGCGTATCAAAGCAAAGCGCATCTGGAACGTCATTCTCATTCTTCCCATGCTGATTCCGTCCATCTCGCACGGCATGGCACTTCTGATTCTGTTTGGGCAGAACGGTATCGTCAAAAATCTGTTTGGCAATACCTTTCCCATCTACGGCGGCACGGGCATCGTGCTGGGCTCGGTGATGTATGCGCTTCCCGTGGCGTACATCATGCTTGCCGACGTGCTGCGCTATGAGGATATGTCGGTCTACGAAGCTGCCGAGGTGCTGGGGATCGGCAAGGTCAGAACCTTTTTGAAGGTTTCGCTGCCGTATCTGCGCAAGCCGCTCATCGCTGCAGCATTTTCCACCTTTGCCATGGTGGTCACCGATTACGGTGTGCCGCTCATGGTAGCGGGCACGGATAATTATACCGTTTCCACGCTGATGTATCAGGCTGCCATTGACCAACAAAAGTTCGGTCGCGGCGCGGTGTACGGCGTGATACTGCTGCTGCCTGCCATCGTAGCGTTCCTGATGGATCTGCTGGGCAAGGAGCGCGGTACGGGGGCTTATGTCAAAAAAGCGCACGAGGGCAGCAACAAGCCGTTTTTCAAGGTGCTGGCGTACGCATTCTGCACGCTTATGGCACTGTTTGCGCTGCTGCCGATTGCGGTATTTATTTTCCTTGCAATCGTCAAGCGTTATCCCATTGACCTCTCGCTGACGGCGGATCACTTTGCCTATATCTTCCGCGGGCAGGGCGCAAAATATCTGACCAATTCCTTGGTCATTGCGCTGGTGACTGCAAGCGTGGGCGTGACCCTTGGCTTTATCACAGCCTACATGACCGCCCGCATGCGTTCACCGCTCTCGCGTGGCTTGCACCTCTTGGCGATTACTTCTATGGCGATCCCCGGTATGGTGCTGGGTATCTCCTACGTCATGACCTTTGCATCCACCCCCATCTATGGCACGCTGATCATTTTGGTTATGGTCAACACCGCGCACTTTATCTCGTCGCCTTACTTAATGATGTATAACAGCTTTGGCAAGATGAACGAGAATCTCGAGGCGGTGGGGCAGACGCTGGGGATCGGGCGCGTGCGCATGCTGTGGCGCGTGTTTTTGCCGCAGAGCATCGGTACTTTAGCTGAAATGTTCTCTTATCTGTTCGTCAACAGTATGATGACCATTTCCGCCGTTTCCTTCCTTGCAAACAGCACCAACAAGCCCATCTCGCTGATGATCAGCCAGTTTAACGAGCACAACAACGAGTACGTGGCGGTGGTGTCCATTCTCATCCTTGTCGTCAATATTATCATCAAGCTTGCGGTCGAGCAGATCAAAGCGATCTGTGCCCGCCGCAAATAAACGGAGAAAAATTATGAGTTTAACCAAAAAGCAATTTACCATCTTGGAGCTGTTGGAGTCCGACCGCAGAAGTCGCACCCAGCGCGATATTGCCAATGCTACCGGGCTTTCGGTTGGCACGGTCAATAAGCTTGTGGCAGAGCTGTGCGAGCAGGGCATGGTTGCCGAGGGCGGTATTACCGAGGCAGGCGTGCAGGCACTTGAGCCTTATCGCGTCAAGCGCGCCATTTTCATGGCTGCAGGCTTTGGCTCGCGTCTTGTACCCATTACGCTCAACACCCCCAAGCCCTTGGTACGCGTCAAGGGTAAGAGAATTATCGATTCCTTGCTGGATGCCGTGGTGTCCGCGGGCATTGAGGAAATTTATCTGGTGCGCGGTTATCTGTCCGAGCAGTTTGATCAGCTGCTCAAAAAGTATCCCACCATTACCTTTATCGAAAATCCCGTGTATAACGAGACCAATAACATCTCATCCGCGTACTGCGCGCGTCATTTGTTTGCCAATGCGTACGTGTTTGAGTCCGACTTGCTTCTCTACAACCCCAAGCTGATCTCCAAGTATCAGTACGAGACCAACTATCTCGGCGTGCCCACCGAGCGCACCGAGGACTGGTGCTTTACCACGGGGGCAAGTGGTGCGATCAAGAAGATGGCGTGCGGAGGCACGGATTGCTTCCACATGTACGGTATTTCCTATTGGAACGCAGAGGACGGCACGCGACTGGAAAAGGATATCGAGCGCGTGTACAACACCCCGGGCGGCAAGGAAAGATACTGGGATCAGGTCGCGCTGGACTATTGCATTGACTCCTACGAGGTGCGCGTGCGCGAATGCTCCTTCTCGGACATCGTGGAGATCGACACCTTCAACGAGCTCAAGCAGATCGACAAGAGCTATGCGATGTAAAAAAAGCCGCGGCGAAATGGGTGTTGTCCTTATCGGAAAAATAAGGGTATGGGCATAGCCCGATAAATTTGTTAAACAAATGCGAAACTCGCAATAAAAAGAAGAGAGAGTAGCACGGTTAAAAAATTCCGTGAAACTCTCTCTTTTCTGCTTTATATATGAGTGATATTCTTCGCTTCGCCAATACAGTCAATATGAAGTATTTTTATACCTTGGTACACCCCAAATGATTTATCATTAAATCAAACAATTTATCCTCTGTCGATTGTCCTTTATCTATGGGCTTTTTCAAAAGAATTCTAACAAATTCAT
>JAZOVZ010000082.1:0-29413 GCA_045658965.1 Eubacteriales bacterium | reverse complement strand
TTGCACCAGGGTTACATCTCTCTGGGTGAGATCAACCTCGCTGAAATGTCCAAGGTTGTTATTTACTTCGGTATCGACGGCTCTCAGGTTACCATCGACCTGCACGCTGCTGCTGCTAACAACCGCATTATGCTGACCAGCGCTGACCAGGCTATGACCAACTCTCCCACTGACGACGTTATCCTCGCAGGCGCTACCTACACCGAGCTCGGTTGGGCAGTTCATGCTATCGAGATCGATCTGACCGGCGTTGATTACAACGGTCCCGTATACGTAACCTACGACACTCTGCCCGGCACCTTCATGCTGATCAGCTCTGTTGAGTTTACTTACGATCCCAACTACGTAGCTCCCGTACAGCCCGAGAACGGCTCTCTTGAGCTCCCCCTGACAGTTGGTCAGACTCTGAACGCTGTTGCAGGCCTTGAAGAGGGCGCTGCTACCGACGTTCAGTACTACACCACCGGTGTTGTAACCGAGATCGGTTCTACCGGCAGCTACTACAAGAACGTTTACTTCACCGACGGTGAAAACACCATGCTGATCTACACCCTGAACCCCATGGAGGGTATGCCCGAGCTGCAGGTTGGCGACACCATCACTGTTTACGGTTACATCAAGAACTACAGCGGCACCATTGAGTTCGCTTCCAAGTACGTTGATGACGCTCAGGTTTACGTTTACATCGTTGCTCACAAGGCAGCTCCCGTAGAAGAGCCTGAAGTATTCGAAGGCAAGTGGCACGCTTCCGTTGACTCCTTCATGTACTGTGTAAATGGCGACTTCTCTGACGTTGTAGATTTCACCGCTGCAGCTACCAACAGCACCAACGGCACCACCATTGCCGGTGCAGCCGGTTCTCTCGCTTCCGTAACTGCTAACTACGTTTACCTTGCAAACGGCTGGCTCGCAGTTGACGGCTACTCTCTGGAAAACTTTGTTTGCAACATCTATGCAGCAGACGGCACTCTGCTCAAGACTGTTGATCTGGCTCTCAGAGCAGCTGAAGAAGGCGTTGTAACCCACGTTGCTAACAACATGGGCTACGCAGGCGTTCCTAACAGAATTGGCGCTAACGATGCTGAGATTATTTATCTTGGTGAGTATGCAGGTCAGACCGTCACTGTTGTTTACTCCATTGACGCAGTTGACACTGATTACACCATTGATCTCGTTAAGCTGGACGTAATCGTTCCCTAAGTTATATTCAATAACTAAACAAATTTGGGCTCTCCTTCGGGAGAGCCCTTTTTGTATTTATGTGGATATTTGTAAGCAATTTTATCCTCCCGCAGCGGACATCTAAACGATGCGGATATGCTCCAAAAAGGCGTCCCCCGGGGGGAAGCTGGCGCGAAGCGACTGAAGGGGAATGCGAAAGTTTAGGCTTAAACGATTACACCCGAACGGATAACCGTACCGTTTTGCCCGCAACTCCCCTTCAGTCGCCTCCGGCGCCAGAGTCTCGCTGCGGCTCGGTCACGCAGCGGTTCTGACAGTCCGCCGGACTGTCATTCATTACCGCTTCGCCGCTTTGCTACCCTCGGGGGACGCCTTTTTATCGCGCATCCGTTCCGTTCTCTTGTCTGTTATGGGCGTTTTCTTAACTGAATGACACGATATAAATATAGGGGAGCATATGGAATGCTCCCCTAAGTTTTTTTGAAATTATTCTTCGATCGTGTCTTCGGTCTCGGTAGCCTCAAAATCCTGCTCTGTGGGCAAAATTTCGTCGTTTACGGGCATTTGCTCATCAAGCACAATATCCTCAGCCTCGATGATCTCCTCCAGCTCGTCTTGTCTTGCAAGCTTTGTAAAGTTGACGATCTTCTGACCCTCGGCAAGACGCATGACGCGTACACCGCCCGCACTTCTGGAGTAGGTGGGAATGTTAGCGGCACTGGTACGGATCATGGTACCTGCGTCTGTGATGATCATGACGTCATCGTTATCGTCCACGATGTTGATGCCGGACAGCAGACCCGTCTTGTCGGACAGGGCATGGCAGGTCACGCCGTGACCGCCGCGGTGCTTCATCTGACGGAAATCGTCAAAGTCGGTACGCTTGCCGTAGCCGTTTTCGGTAATGGTGATCAGCGATTTACCCTCGGTCACGGTAGCAACGCCCACAACGTAGTCGTCACCGCGCAGCTTGATACCGCGCACACCGGCAGCCGTTCTGCCCATAGGACGCACGCTCTCGTCGTCAACGGTAAATCTGACCGCGCTGCCTTCTCTGGTCGCGATCATGAGATCGGTGGGATAGCCGTAGGTGTGGGTCACGAATACAAGCTCGTCGCCCTCCTTGAGTGCAAGTGCGATCTTACCGCCCTTGCGGTGGTATGCGTATTCAGTCAAAAGGGTTCTCTTGATGATACCCTGCTTGGTTACCATGGTCAGATATTCACCCTCGGCAAACTCGTGGATTGAGATCATCGCCGTGATCTTTTCACCCTCTGCAAGCTCCAGCACGTTATTGACGTGCGTGCCCTTGGCGGTTCTGGATGCCTCGGGGATCATGAACGCACGCAGCATCTGCACACGTCCAAGGTTGGTAAAGAGCATGAGATTGGAGTGGGAGTGGACGACGACCACCTTTTCAATAAAATCCTCTTCCTTGGTGGTCAGCGCAGCCTTACCCATGCCGCCTCTGTTCTGCGCGGTGTATTCGGACGCGGGCTGACGCTTGATATAACCGCCGTGCGTCAAGGTAATGACGCAATCGTGCTTTTCGATCAGGTCTTCCAGCACGATATCGTCCTCGGATTCCTCAATTCTGGTGCGTCTTGCGTCACCGAATCTGCGCTTGATCTCGGTCATTTCCTCGCAAATAATGCCGCGAATGCGGTTGATATCACCCAAAATCGCTCTGTATTCAACGATAGCGGCGTTGAGTGCAGCCAGCTTTTCTTCAATCTTCTTTCTCTCCAAGCCGCAAAGACGACCCAGCGTCATGGAAACGATGGCTTGTGCCTGCTCCTCGGAAAGGTGCGCATCCTCAGCCATGGCAAACGCCTCAAGATTGAGTGCAGCAGCCGAGCCGTCGTCGGTCTGCTCACCGTTAAAGCGTGCCATCAGGTTCTTTTTCGCGGTAGGCTGGTCCTCGGACGCACGGATAATGTTAATGACCTCGTCAAGGTTGTCAATCGCTAATTTATAACCCTCGTAAATATGTGCCTCACGCACAGCAGCATCCAGCTCGTGCTGGGTACGTCTGGTGATAACGGACTCCTGGTGACGGATATAGTGGTCGAGCATCTGCGAGAGGTTAAGGGTCTTGGGCTCGTTGCCTACGATAGCAAGCATGTTGATCGAGCAGGTATCCTGCAGCTGCGAATACTTGTAGAGCTGATTTAAGATGATCTGTCCGTTTGCATCACGCTTGTATTCAATGACGATTCTCATGCCGTTACGGCCCGACTCGTCACGCATATCGGAAATACCCTCCACGCGCTTTTCCTTAACAAGGTTGGCAATTGCCTCGCAAAGCTGGCTCTTGTTGACCATGTAGGGAATTTCGGTGATGATGATGCGGCGGTTTTCCTCGTCGATCTCTGCCTTTGCGCGTACCTGAATCTTGCCCTTACCCGTCAGATATGCTTCCTTGATGCCGTTGGTACCGTAAATGGTGCCGTAGGTGGGGAAGTCGGGACCCTTGATAAACTGCATCAGATCCTCAACCGTGCACTCGGGGTTATGAATGCGGTGGATGGTGGCGTCAATGGTCTCACAGAGGTTGTGAGGGGGAATGTTGGTCGCCATACCGACCGCAATACCCACAGAGCCGTTGACCAAAAGGTTGGGGAAGCGCGCGGGCAGCACGCTGGGCTCACGCAGACGGTTATCGTAGTTGGGTACCATGACCACCACGTTTTTATCCAGATCCTTGAGCATCTCATCCGAGATCTTGTCAAGGCGTGCCTCGGTATAACGGTATGCTGCAGGCGGGTCGCCGTCCACGCTACCGAAGTTACCGCTACCCTCTACCAAAGGATAGCGCAGCGAGAAGGGCTGTGCCATACGTACCAGCGTGCCGTAGACCGAGGAGTCACCGTGGGGGTGATAACGACCCAGCACGTTACCGACCGTCTTTGCAGACTTCTGCGTGGGTCTGTCGTGCGTGGCGTGATCCTCGTACATGGCGTAAAGCACGCGGCGCTGACCGGGCTTGAGACCGTCGCGCACGTCGGGCAGAGCGCGCGAAATGATGACCGACATGGAGTATTCGATAAAGGACTTTTTGACCTCCTTATCCATACCTACGTCGATGATTTTTTGCTGGTCAAACAGAATATTTTCGTATTCCTGATCTCGTTTGTCTTTTCTGATCATTTTGATACCTTCTTACGTAAATTTGTCTATGTTTTGATGTTTGATCTTACGAACGGGAAGCGTCAGCACAAGTGACGCGATATATATTGGCAAAAGGGCGAGCAGAGTACCCAAAAATAGGGGAATGCACACGTACCGTGCCACGTCGGGCAGCGGCACGCTGCCTGCCGAGAGAAAGACGTATATCACCGCAGTCACGGCACGCAAGAGAGCTGCTGCCGCGCCGACGGCAAGGTATACGGTAAATTTTTTGTTTGGGAGCAGATCGGCACACACGTGCGCACCGTATCCGCAAAGCATATAAACAAGCGGCAGAAGAAAAATTCCGCAGCCTGCGGTGCTGTCAGCCAGCACACCGGCATAAATGCCGAACAACGCACCGTATATACCGCCGTACGGTCCGGTCAGGACACCAAGTCCAACACTCAGACAGAGCAGCAGGTCGGGCACGAATAATGCGTCGCTTAAATAATGGGGTAAAAATGAGGTCTGTGCCGCACACAGTAAAATACCGCAAAGGATGCAGCCAAAAGCCGAAATTGCATGCAAGATCACAATTTTTTTCATGGCTGTACCGCCTCTGTTTCGGTTGCCTGAGGCAATTTTTCCACAAATCCGATCACGACGAATACCTGCTCCAAATTTTCAAAATCCACGGCAGGCTTGATCGTTGCGGTCAGCGAACGGTTATAGGTGTCGGGCATGATTTCGATCACGT
This sequence comes from Eubacteriales bacterium, assembly GCA_045658965.1. Classification (GTDB taxonomy): domain Bacteria; phylum Bacillota; class Clostridia; order Oscillospirales; family CAG-272; genus SVQP01. The sequence goes on along the minus strand of JAZOVZ010000082.1, from coordinate 24,363 downwards.
GCCCCACGGTCAGCCCCGAGGGGTAAATATCGCCAAGGTCACCCGTGACCACGCGGTCACCGATCTGCAAGGACGCGTCCTCGGGTAGATAGATCACGCGCAAAAGCCCCTGCTGTCCCATCGCGTAAGGACAGTCGGTCATGCCCACGTCGCCCGAGCGTTGCACGTACACGCCCACACCGGTATCGTACTGCATCAGCGTCTTGACGCGGCAGGAATTGGTGCTGACCTCGTAGACGTAACCCACGACGCCGTGTTCGGTAATGACAGCCATATTTTCGCGGATGCCGGACGATGTACCCTTGTCCAGCGTCAGATATTGCAGATACGTGCCGTCGCTGCGCCCTAACACCTGTGCGCTGACGGCAGAGAAGGATTCGTATCGGTCGCGCACGCCGAGATAATCGCGCAAGGCGGCGTTCTCACCCACGGCAAGCTCGGCATCGTGCAGCTGATTTTCCAAATTTTCCACGCGATCCTTGAGTGCCTGATTTTCCTCGTACAGCTCGCGCATATTGGAAAAGTAGACCGCATAGCCGTCAAAGGCGTCCGCAACTCTTGTCAGCGCGTTTTGAAAGGGTGCCATAGCGTCCTGCACCATGGCTGCGGGAAGATTTTGTATTCCCATAAAGTAAAATACCGAAAATACGGTTGAGGCGCAAAGTGCCAGGGTCAGAGACACGATGAATATTTTATTTTTGATATATTTCATGCTCCGCCTTTCCTTATTTTTGTTTGTATCCATTCGGTATAGATCTGTTCTTTGTTTGGCAGCACGCCTGCAGGCAAGTGCACCTTGGCAGTAGCCGATGCAGATGCAAAGCGCAAGGCGTCCTCGATGGGAGCTGCGCACAGCATGCGCGCGTACATGAATGCGGCAAGCATGGTGTCTCCCGCGCCCGCAAAGCTGCCTACCTGCTCGACCGCAGGGCTTTGCACGGTATAAATACCCTCGCTGCCCGCGTATATCGCGCCGCGCTTGTCCATGGAGCAAAGAATCTGCACGCCGGTGCGCAAATAAGCGTCGTAAACTGCGTTGCAAGCGTTTTCAACAGTTTTCAACACGGTCATATCTTGCGCAAAGACTTTGCAAAATTCTTCCAGATTTGGCTTGATCAGGCTCGGTTTTGCTTGTACTGCAAGGGAAAGCGGCTCGCCCGATGCATCTGTCACACAAGCAATATCAAGCGCATGCAATTGTGCAATCAATGACTTATACACACCTTTTTCCACACCCTGTGGAAAACTTCCGCACAGGGCAACGTGCGTAATTTTGTCAGTACGACATGCGGTACGACACGTACCGCGACATATGTCGATAATTCTGTGCAAAAGCTGTTGATAGTGCTGTGGAAAAAGTATTCCCGCACTGCCGTTGTCCTCGCGCGTGGTGCCGTCCGCGTCCACGTATTTGTAATTGTGGCGCAGAGATAAGTTGGTGGGAATCAGCTCACAGTCAAAGCCGCAGCCTGCCAGTAAAGATGCCGTCTGCCCCTCGCGGTCGTCGGGGGCAAGCAAGGTCACCCTTGCACCCAGCGCGTGCAGCATGCGCGCAAGATTGATCGCCTTGCCGCCAAGCGTCTGCGCTCTCGTTATCTCTTTGCCGTCTTTTGTATAGACCGTCACATCCAGCGCGGGGTGCAGGCAAACTGCCAGCACGTGTCCTTGCAGACGCATATTGATGATGTGATCGAAATCAGATGTCCAGATTTTCTGCAAATTTTGCATTTTCCTCGATAAAGATTCGTCTGGGCTCAACCTTGTCACCCATGAGCAGCGAGAAGGTCTGGTCGCAAAGCATTGCGTCCTCCATGGTCACACGCAGAATGGTACGGGTGCTGGGGTCCATGGTGGTCTCCCAAAGCTCATCGGGGTTCATCTCACCAAGACCCTTATATCTGTCCGCCTCGACGTTGTTGCCGCCAAGCTCTGCGATATAAACGTCGCGCTCTGCGTCCGAGAAGGCGTATTTTTCACCGATCTTTTTACCGCCGCTGCGCTTATAAACCTTGTAAAGCGGAGGCTGTGCAAGGTAAACGTGACCCTGCTTGATCAGCTCGGGCATGTGTCTGAAGAAGAAGGTCAGAAGCAGAATACGGATATGCGAGCCGTCGACGTCCGCGTCCGCCATGATGATGATCTTGCCGTAACGCAGCTTGGAAATATCAAATTCATCGCCGATACCGCAGCCCAGCGCCTGAATGATGGGCACCAGCGAGGGGTTGGCGTAAACCTTGTCAAGTCTGGTCTTTTCTACGTTTAAGACCTTACCGCGCAGGGGGAGAATTGCCTGGAAGCGCGAGTTACGTCCCTGCTTTGCAGAACCGCCTGCAGAATCTCCCTCTACCATGTAGATCTCGGTAAATTCGGTGTTTCTGTCCTGGCAATCGGCAAGCTTACCGGGCAGAGAAGAGCCCTCGAAAAGACCCTTTCTTCTTGCGGTCTCGCGTGCCTTTCTTGCCGCCTCTCTTGCACGGGAGGCTGCAAGCGATTTTTCGATAATGATCTTACCGACAGAGGGGTTTTCCTCCAGGTATTCACCAAGCTTGCTGACCACGGTGTTTTCCACCAGAGTTCTGATCTCGGAGTTACCTAACTTTGCCTTGGTCTGGCTTTCAAACTGCGCGTTTTCCAGCTTGACCGAAATGATGGCGCAAAGACCCTCACGCACGTCGTCACCCGAAAGATTTTTGTCGCTGTCCTTTAAGATGCCGTTCTTGCGTGCATAATCGTTGAGCACGCGCGTCAAGCCCGCCTTAAAGCCGGTCTCGTGCGTACCGCCCTCAATGGTGTTCATGTTGTTGGCAAAGGTCATGATCACGTCGCTGTAGGAATCGTTATACTGCAGGGCAATTTCGGCAACGCTGGTGTCCTTTTCCGCCTTCATGTAAATGACGTCGCGGTGTACGGGATCGCAATGCTTGGACTCGGTCAGATACTCAACGAACGTGGAAATACCGCCTTCAAACTGCAAGTCGGCTACCTTCATCTCCTCGCCCTCTGCAACGCGCGCATCGCAAAGCACAAGGTGCACGCCCGCGTTCAGAAATGCCTGCTCACGCAAGCGGTTTAGGAGAATATCATAGTCAAATACAGTCTCTTCAAAAATGGTGGGGTCGGGCTTGAAGGTGACCTTTACGCCGTGCGGACGCTCGGGGCACTCACCCTCGCAACGGAAGGGACGCGCCACAAAGCCGCGCTCAAAACGCTCGGTGTAGTGAATTCCGTCCACCGAGTCGTCAAGCTCCAGCCATTCCGAAAGCGCGTTAACGACCGATGCACCAACGCCGTGCAAGCCGCCCGCGATCTTATAGCCGCCACCGCCGAATTTACCGCCCGCGTGCAGAATGGTATATACTACCTCGGGCGTGGGAATGCCCTCTTTTGCGTGCATACCGGCAGGAATACCTCTGCCGTTGTCCTCAACGGTCACGCTGTTATCGGGATTGATGGTGACGCGAATGGTGTCGCAATACCCCGCAAGTGCCTCGTCGATCGAGTTATCCACGATCTCGTAAACCAGGTGATGCAGACCGCGGATCGAGGTGGTACCGATATACATACCGGGACGCTTTCTGACCGCTTCCAGACCCTCAAGCACCTGAATTTGGCTTTCGTCATATACGTTTTCTTTTTCGGGGGTAAGATTCTCTTTTTCTTGCATACTCAAATTCCTTTTTATAGTTTTTGGTGTAGATGTAAGTCAATATTAAACGCTGGAGGGATCCTTGACTCTGCCCCAAAGCGAGCTTGCCGAGAGCTGCGAAAAGCAGATCTTACAGCCGTCTGCCGTGCGGTAGAGCACAAAGGATTTTGGAATCTCCTGTCTTGCCGCGTCCAGCATACCGTTTTTCTCGGCGCGGGTGAGGTATTGTCTTGTAATGGGAGAAAGCGTGGCGTTATCGGTATCGAAAATGCCGATAATATCACGAATACGGATATTTTTGTTGTTTCCAACGTGTAAAAACATATCAAGTTCCTTTTCTTTGATACGTGCCGTTTTTGACCAGCACGATATTGCAGTCTCCCGCGATCCCCGGCTCACACGAGGTCATAATGACCTGTCGGTCACGGATCTCGTCAAGTAAAAACGAGCGGCGATTGGCGTCCAGCTCGGAGAGCACGTCGTCAAATAAGAAAACGGGGTATTCCTTATCGCCAAACTCGCGTGAAATTTCGCCCTCTGCCATCTTCATGGCAAGTGCTACGGATCTTTGCTGCCCCTGTGAGGCAAAAATTCGCGCGTATTTGCCGTTTAATTCAATTTCAAGGTCATCTCGGTGAATGCCCCATAAAGTGCTTCCTGCGGCAATTTCTCGGTCGTGGTGCGACATATAAAGTCGCATATAGGCACGCTCGCAGTATTCACGGTCGGCATACATATCGGGCTCGATGTGCGCCTTGCCCATATACGTGACCTTGACCTGCTCGCGCTCGCCCGACATACCCGTGAAAAATTCGCCCACGTAGCGGTCAAGCTGCTCCACGTACGCATGCCGTACCGAGGCAATATACGCCGCCTCGTGCGCAAGCTGCGCGCTCCACAGCTCAATTGTGGCGTCAAAGGTTGCGCGGTCTGTCTCGGCGTCTTTGAGTAGGCTGTTGCGCTGCTTTAAGAGCTGATTGTATTTCTGCAGCGCGCGCACGTACGCGGGATGCAGCTGCGAGATGGCAACGTCGAGAAAATTACGCCGCTCACCGGGCCCCTCCTTGACCAAGGAAAGGTGCTCGGGGCAGAACAGTACGACGCGAAAATTTCCGAGCAGCTGACTGGTACGCGCCAAGGAAACGCCGTTGAGATAGACGCGCCTGCGGTTTTTGGTGCCCGCATACAGCGTCATTTCCACGGTCTGCTCGCGCTTGTTGTCGGCAAAATGCTGCACAATGCCGCATTCTTGTTGCCCAAAGCGCACCATTTCCGCATCTTTTGCCAGACGGAAGGTCTTTCCGAGCGCACAGAGATAGATCGCTTCAAGCAAGTTGGTCTTACCCTGCGCGTTATCTCCCGCCAGCACGTTGACGCCGGGCGTAAAAGTGATCGCGGTGTGCTCGATATTACGGAAATTCGTGACCTCTATGCGATTGCATTGCATGCTGCTTTAGTCCTTCATACGAACGGGCAGCAGAAGGAAGAGCTCCTTGTCCTCGCCCTGCTCGCCGGGCTCAATATTGATGCTGGAGAGCGCGGAGCTCATGCTCAGCTTAACTCTGTCAGCCGTGCAGGAGCGCAGAGAATCGATGAGATAGCGGTTATTGAAGGCAATGACCAGATCGTCACCCTCATGCGCAACGGCAAGCTCCTCATAGGTCGAGCCCGCGGTCGAGGTTGCGGAGATCTTGAGATAATCGCCCTCCACAGTCAGCTTGACGTGCGAGCGTACGCTGCCCGCAATTCTTTCCTCGGTAACCAGCGCCGCACGCTCCAGAGCACCGATCAGCACAGCTCTGTCAAGCTCTACGGTAATGCGGTGATTGGTCATGATAATGCGGTTGTAATCGATATAATCGCCGTCGATCAGACGGGAGAAGAAGATCATGTGATCCAGGTCGAATACGATGTTTTTGCGGCTGGTGTATACGGTCACGGTCGCATCCTCATCACTCTCCAACATTCTGTAAAGCTCATTGACGGTCTTGCAGGGAATGATAAAGGAGAAATCGGAGCTTCCCTGTGCGGTAAAAGCGTCGATATCGGTGGTCACGTTGCACTTTGCCAGCTTGAAGGAATCGCAGGAAACGAGATAGAGGACGTTGCCTGCAATCTTGAAATGGCAGCCGTTGAGCACGGGACGCTGATCGTTGACGCCCATGGCATACATGACCTTGGAGAGCATCTCGCGCAGCACAGCCTGCCCGATCTTAAAGCCGTTCTGCGAGGTCAGGCGGGGAATTTCGGGGAAATCCGCACCCGCAAGCGCGTTCATCTTATGAGAGGAATTTGCAGACACGATCTCTGCATTCAGCTTTTCGTTGACGGTCAGGGTAACCGTCTGGCCCTCCATGACGCGGATGGTCTGCACGAACTTCTGTGCGTTGATGATGTAGCAGCCGGGCTCTTCCACCTCGGCATTGATGACGATACGAACGCCCTTTTCAAGGTCAAAGGTAGTCAGTACGCAGGTGTTGTCCTCTTTAGCTTCAAATAAAATGCCTTCCACAGCGGTCAGCGTGCTCTTGCCGGATACGGCACACATCAGGGGAGTTACGGCATTGCAGATTTCCTGTCTGTTAAAAACGATCTTCATAAATTCGCTCCTTTTGATTTTTTGTGCGTCTGTCGCACTTTTTTCGCGCGTGCGCGAGAGAGATAGAGAGATAATATTACAGTAGTTTTAATAATAGCCTCTGTGCAAAATGTGGAAAAGTCTGATTTTGCTTTTGTCATAAGGAAAATTGCGTTTGGAAAACATGTTTTTTCCTGTGCAAAAGTCAGCGTGGAACCGTCGTGCTTTCTGTGCATAACTTTTTTGCTTATTTGTTCTTGCACGTCACGGTCGTACGTTTGGTACGAAATAAATGTCGCTGTGGAAAACTTTTTCCCGGTTTTACACAGGGTACGGTCAGCTTTCCTTGACCGATTTGATCAGCTCGTCGATCTCCATAGCGAAGGATTGCGAGCTTATCACCTTCTTTTCCACAGTTTCGATCGAGGAAATGATGGTGGTATGATTGCGGTTGAGTATCTTGCCGATGCCGGGAAAGGACATATCGGTGATCTCTCGGATCAGGTAAATGGCAATGTGTCTTGCCTGCGCAATGTCCTTGGTGCGGCGCTCACCGATGATGTCTTCTTTTTTGATGCCGTATTTTTTATACACGGCGGTAAAGATCTTGTCTACGGTCACGTTAACAGGCTCTGCTCCGCCAAGCAGCTCGTCTATGCAGGAGCGTGCCACCTCCATGGTGATCACCTTTCCGTATATAAAGCCGATGGCACTCAGCTTTCTGACCGCGCCCTCGATCTGTCTGATATTGGAGCGCAGGTTTTCGGCTAAGAATTCCAAAACCTCCTCCGAGATCTCAATGCCGATCTGGTCAGCCTTCTTTTTGATGATGGCGACGCGCAGCTCGGGATCCGGCGGCTGAATGTCGGCAATCAGTCCCCATTCAAATCTGGTCTTGAGTCTGTCCTCCAAGGTCTGAATATCTCTGGGAGGCTTGTCCGAGGTCAGAATGATCTGCTTGCCGTCCTCGTGCAAGGCGTTAAAGGTGTGGAAAAATTCCTCTTGCGTGGAGATCTTGCCGGCAATGAACTGAATATCGTCGATCATGAGAATATCGCAGCTGCGGTATTTTTCGCGGAATTCGTTCATGGAGCGGCGTGCCATGCAGTCGATCATCTGATTGGTGAAGTCCTCGCCCTTGATGTAAATGACCTTGATATCGGGTCTTTTACGCTTGAATTCGTTGGTGATCGCGTAAAGCAAGTGGGTTTTACCAAGACCCGAGGGACCGTAAATGAAAAGGGGATTGTAGTCGGTTGCGGGGTGATTTGCCACCGCCACGCAGGCTGCGTGTGCAAATTTATTGGAGTTTCCGACGATGAAGTTGTCAAAGGTATATTCAAACTTGAAGGGGGGCTTGGTCGAGCCCAGCACAAGCTCGGGCAGGGGTGCCTTTTCCTCGGGGGTCAGCGTGGAGTGCGCATGCTCGTGTGCTGCACGCTCAATTTCCGCAGAGCGCGCAAATCTGGCGCGAAGCTCCTGAACTTCCTTGGTATTTCCCGAAAAAATAAGCTCTACCTTAAGATCCATGCCGAGATTTTCCGAGAATTTTTTCTCGATCTCGGGAAGAAATTTGCTTTTGATGTAATTGATTTTGATCTCGGACGAGGTAGCCATGGTAATGGTGCCGTTTTCCACCTTTTGGATCTCGAGATTACCAAGCCAGATGTTTGCTATATCCGTACCGAGAACGCCTCTGTAGTATTCCTTAATACCTTCCCAGAGCGCGTTGAGCAGATCTAAAATTTCCATGTATGTATCCTTTCCCGTATGGGTAATGAAATTCACTATATAGTATTAGTTAATATATATTATAACATATTATATCCGTAAAAGCAACCCGTTCAGGGCATTTTTCAGTGTTTTTTATCAAAAATATTTACATTTTTTTCTTGAAAAACGCGGCAAAATGGTCTATAATGAAAATGTAAATTTTTTATGAAACGGAAAAATTATGGCAAAGATCAGATATAGTGTAAAGGGCATGACCTGTGCAGCCTGTGTTTCTCACGTCGAGCGCGCCGCAAAAAGCGTGCTTGGCGACCACGGCATGGAGTGTACGGTCAGCCTGTTGACAAATTCTCTGTCGGTGACGTATCCCGATACGTGCACGGCAAAGGAGTATGAAAAAATTCAAAAAAAGCTGGCTTTGGCAATCTCTGCCGCAGGATATGGACTGGAGCAGGAAAGAGATAAGGAAGCAGAGGTACGGGAGGAAAAAAGGCAGGCAAAGCGCGCCCTGGTCAGATTTACCGTCAGCGCAGCCTTGACTGCATCCGTCATGTTTGTCGCCATGGGCAACATGATGGGCGTACCCTTTTTGCAGTTTTTCTCCAAGCCCGAATGGGCACTTTGGTTCGTGCTTTTGCAGGTCGCGCTGACCTTGCCGGTGCTCTTACTCAATTACGGCTTCTTTTTCCGCGGTTTTCGCGCGCTTGTGCATCTCTCTGCCAATATGGATACCTTAATTGCGCTGGGCTCGTCTGCGGCGTTTGCGTACGGTGTGTGGGCAGCGGTAGAGATCGGTATTGCAACGGTGACGGGAGATCACGCGCTGCTGCACGAATGGCTGCATTCGCTGTATTTAGAGTCGGCTGCCATGATCGTTACGCTGGTCTCGCTCGGTAAATTACTCGAGCACAGAGCAAAGACCCGCGCAGGACAAGCCGTGCGCGAATTGGCTGCGCTGATGCCCGAGGATGCAAGCGTGCTGCGCAGAGGTGTATGGCAGCGTTTGCCGCTGTCCGAGATCTTGTCCGGTGACGAGGTCATGATCAGAGAGGGTGAGAGAATACCGATCGACGGCGTTGTCACAGGCGGGCAGGGCAGTGTGGACGAGTCGCCCTTGAGCGGTGAGAGTATTCCCGTGGAAAAATCGGTGGGGGATCGCGTCAGCGGTGCCTGCACCTTGAAAAGCGGCGTTCTGTACGTGCGGGCGGACCGCGTCGGGCAGGATACCGCGCTGCAAAAGATCATCAATCTGCTTGAAGAAGCAGCTGCATCCAAAGCCCCTATTGCCCGCGTGGCGGACAAGGTCAGCGGCATTTTCGTGCCTGCGGTGATGGGTATTTCACTCGTTACGCTGATCGTTTGGCTGCTCATATCGGGCGGAGAGGTCGATCAGGCATTCAAATGTGCCGTGTCCGTACTGGTCATATCTTGTCCTTGTGCGCTGGGACTTGCCACGCCCACAGCCATTATGGTAGGAACCGGAAGAGGCGCGGGTGAGGGTGTTTTGATCAAGAGCGGTGAGGCTCTGGAAGCCTTGCATAGCGTGCAGTACGTGCTGATGGATAAGACGGGTACCTTGACAAAGGGTAAGCCGCAGGTGTCGCACGTACAGGTATTTGAGGGCTTTGCACAGCGAGATCTGCTTGCGTATGCGTACGCTGCGGAAAGTCTTTCCGCGCATCCTCTGTCCACGGCAATATGCGCGTATGCCGAGCAAAACGGGACAAATCTATTGCCTGCCACAGATCCGAAATCCGTGATCGGACACGGCATCGGTGCGTGCGTGGACGGTAAAGACGTGCTTGTCGGCAAGCCGCAATATTTGCAGGATCACGGCGTTTTGATCCAAAATGAGCAAAAAAATGCCTTTGAAGCCTGCCAAAGGAACGGTTTTACTGCCGTTTTAGTGGCCGTTGAAGCAAAAACGGCGGGTATGATCGGTATTTCCGACCCGATCCGCGAAGAAAGTGCCAAAACGGTTGCCGCCCTTGCCGATATGGGCATATGCTGCGTCATGCTGACGGGGGATAATGCCGTCACGGCAAATGCCATCGCAGCAGAGGCAGGCATTTCGGACGTGCACGCCTCGCTTTTGCCCGAGGATAAGGAGCGCATCATGCGCGAATATATGCAAAAGGGCACGGTTGCCATGGTGGGCGACGGCATCAACGACGCACCTGCGCTGGCGCGTGCGGACGTGGGTATTGCGATCGGCACGGGTACTGAGATCGCCATTGATTCCGCGGACGTCGTGCTGTCAAAATCCTCGCTTTGGGGCGTGGTGCAGGCAATCAGACTCAGCCGTGAGACAGTGCGCGTGATCAGACAAAATTTGTTCTGGGCACTCATTTATAACAGCATTTGTATTCCGCTTGCGGCAGGTGCGCTTGCCCCCGTGGGCATTGTGCTCAGCCCCATGATCGCATCGGTGGCAATGTCGTTTTCCTCGGTCAGCGTGGTGCTCAATTCGCTAAGACTCAAAAAGCCTGCCAAATATAAAGCAGGCGTCAAGTATCAAGTAAAAGTAAAAAGGAGAAAGAATATGGCAGAACAGATCATTATCTTGGACGTGCAGGGCATGATGTGCCACAAGTGCGTTGCGCACGTCAAAAAGGCGCTGGAGGGCGTTAAAGGCGTCAAGGCGGTTGAGGTCAGCTTGGACGAAAATACCGCAACCGTCACTTATACCGGCAAAAAGCCCGAGGCGTTGGCAGCGGCTGTGATTGAAGAAGGATACGAAGCAAAGATCAGATAAATATAAATTTGTAATAACAAAGGCTGATTTAAGTTAACTTGAGTCAGCCCTTTTTTATTTGGTTTGTCTATGGAAATATCGCGCTCTAAAATTGTTTGTATTCGCATTCTCCCCCCTGCGCTTGGAACAAGCCTACGCCAGCCTTCCCCCCTCCCGGAGGGGGGCTTTGTCAGTTGTCCGCTCATTCATTTTCAAGTTGACCGCTGAAATATCGGTTTTCACGCAGATTTCGGTGAATCAAGTTACCGTTGACGGTTGAGCTTCGGTTTAGAAAAGCACGATGCTACTATCTAAGCCCCCCTCCGGGAGGGGGGAAGGCTGGCGCAGGCTTGTTCCAAGCGCAGGGGGGAGAGCGCGAATCAAAACGGTTTCTGTGCGTAATATCCCTATAACAAAAAGCAGAAGCCATCACGACTTCTGCTTTTGTTTTATTTTCCGCTAATTTATCGCCCATGGCAACTTTTTAATAATAAAAATCGTGATTGCCCACGCGGAATGCGTATTTTCTGTTTTTCTGGATCCACGACGAGGTGGCAATGCGGGGATTGAGAAAATACAGCACGGAATCGGACAGGGTATATCCGTCCAGGCACATCTTGGCGGCTATGACGGCAGAGTCGGTGGGCTTGTCGTATATCGTGCCGTTTGATACGGGCGTGAATTGCGTGCCGTATTTTTGATCAAACACCACGCCCTTGACCGTGTTCGGAAATTCCCTTGACCTGACGCGGTTGAGCACCACCGTGCCCACGCCGATCTGTCCCGTAAAGCTCTCGCCCTTTGCCTCGGCGGAAATGATGCGCGAAAGCCAGTATAGATCCTCATAATCGTATGCCGAGTCGGGCTTGACCATGCTTTTGGCTTGCTTGAGCGTCACGTTCCAAGCGGTAACGGCAGGAGCTTGCGGCTTGGTCGTCTGCGCGGGCTTTTGCGTGGTCTGCGGCGGCTTGGTCGTGACCGACTCTGTCGGCTTTTGCGTCTGGGGGCGCGTGGTTTGCTGCGGCTTTTGCGTTTCTGCGGGCGGTTTGGTCTGTATTTCGGGCACAATGATAGTCTCATGCTCCGAGGGGCTGTCCTCGGGCAAGGGAGCAGCAGGCAATTCTATCTCCTCTCTTTGGGTAAAGGTTTCTTCAAAAGTTACCGAGGGGTCTTGGATCACCTGCTGATCCTCTTGCGTTTCGGGTACGTACTGCTCCTCATTGGTTTGCACGTCGGGCAGCATGATAATGCGCTGCGCAAGCGGCGTATCGCTTATGATCTGTCGCACTGCAAACGCTATGTAAACAAGAGCCATGAGTGAAAGTGCAGCGCATATGGGCATGCACATACGCGATCGCGCGATTTTTCGTATGAATTTCATATCACACTTCCTTTCCATAGAATTTCTCTTTGTGTCTGTCCGAGGAAGTCGATATAAATATTGTAACAGAAAACAAAGCGTGACGCAAGGAACAATATATGGTAATGAAATGTTGCAAAGCCCTTGCAAATTGCTATATTTTGTGTTATACTTATTATTGGATTATTGTGGATAAGTCTACCTACAGGAGAAATGGACATGCATATTATTTTGGCTTCCAAATCGCCCCGCCGCAAGGAAATTCTGGAGACGTTGGGGATTCACTTTACAATTATGACCGCAGATACGGACGAGCATAGCACACAGACCGATCCCGCTCTGCTTGTTGAGCAGTTAGCGCTGCAAAAGGCGCAGGACGTGCAGGATCTTTTGGACGCACAGGACAAGCTTGAGCGCGATACGCTGATCATTGCATCCGACACCGTGGTTGCCTTGAACGGTGAAATTTTGGGCAAGCCGCGCGACCGCGACGACGCGCGCCGTATGATCAAGGGGCTGCAAAACACCACGCATCACGTGCTTTCGGGCATTGCATTTTGCTATTTTGACGCAGACGGCAACACAAAAGGTGCATATTCGCACGCATCGACCGCCGTGCATTTTGGCCCTATGAGTGATGCGGACATCGAGCTGTATCTCGACTCCGACGAGCCCTACGACAAGGCAGGCGCATACGCCATTCAGGGGCTTGCAGGCAGATGGATCACGGGCATTGAGGGCGACTATTTCAACGTCGTCGGTCTTCCCGTCAATACCATGTGCGAGCTGGCAAAAGCCGCGTTTGGGATTGATTTGTTGAGATTGTAAGTCAGTACGCTCCAACAAATCAATGAAATCTGCCTTGTGGCAGATGAAATCCGCTATTGCGGATGAAATCGCTGCGCGATGAAATCCACCAACGGCAATGCCATTGGTGGGTAAATAAAAAATGATGAAAGGAGGGAGAGTATCCCGTGGCAAGACACTTAGGTATCGATCTCGGTACGTCCAATACGCGCTTCTGGCTCAAGGAAAAAGGCATACTTTTGCGCTCTCCCTCTGCCGTAGCCATTGATAATAAGACCCGCGAGGTGGTCGCGGTAGGCAGCGATGCGCGCCGCATGGTGGGCAAGACCCCCGTGCACCTTTCTGCCTACAGACCGGTGCAGGACAGCGTGGTCACCAACCTTGAGGTCACCTCTACCATGCTGCACGAATTTTTCGTGCGCACCAATTGCACGGGATTTTTACATAAGCCCACCGTGCTTGCAGCAAGCCCCTACCGCTTGACCGACGTGGAGCGTCTTGCCATTGAGACCGCCATTTTAGACGCGGGCGCAAAGTCGGTTGCCATGATCGACGCCCCCTTGGCTGCGGCACTTGGCGCAGGACTTCGCATTGCAGACCCGCGCGGCTGTATGGTGTGCGATATCGGCGGCGGCACGACCGAAATTGCGGTCATCAGCTCGGGCGGCATCGTGCGCGCGCGCTCCTTGCGCGTGGGCGGTGATAAGCTGGATCAAGCCATCATCAACTATTGCAAATATCGCAAGGATCTCATCGTGGGCGATACGGCTGCGGAGATGGCAAAGCGTCAGCTGGCGGTTGCCACACCCGATATTGATCGCGGCAGCATGCAGATCTTTGGCAGAAACGTGCGCACGGGACTTGCCACCACCCAAACCATTGCGTCGGGTGAGGTATGTCAGGCGTTGCGCGCACCCATAGAAGCCATCATCCGCGCCATCATTACCACCATTGAGGAAACGCCCCCCGAGATAGCAGGTGACATTTTTGATTTCGGTATCATGCTCACGGGCGGCGGTGCCAATATTCCCGGTCTTGCAGCGCATATTTCCAAGAGCGTGGGCGTGCGCGTCACGGTGGCAAAGCATCCTACCGACGCGGTCTGCCAGGGACTTGGAAAATTCATTGATCATCCTAAGCTGACCTCCAAGCAGCTGATCTATCGGTCGAGGTAAGCGTATGGAACGAAAAAATCGTATTTCTTACAGAATTTTTATTCTGACCGGTATCTTTTTTCTGATCTGCCTTTTGTACGTTGTGCGCCTTGCGGGTATTGTGCTGACCGAGGAAGCACCAGAAATGCAGGATCACACCTATACGTACGTGACAATCAAAGCCGCGCGCGGTCAGATCTACGACCGCAACGGCGTGCCGCTGGTCACCAATCAGTACGCTTACAATCTGGTCATTGACGACCAAGACTTACCCGATGCAAATGCAGCGCGCAACAAGGAGCTTTTGACGCTGCTTTCGGTGTTCAACAACACAGACGAGGCACATAAGCGCGTGCAGGACTCCTATCCCTTTGCGGGCACGTACCCAAATCTGACCTATCTGCCGGAAATATACGAGGACACCACCCTGCGCTACAGACTTGTGCGCCGTATTGCGGCAAACGAGATCGAGGACGGCGTCAAAACGCACACGGTCACGGCTCTGGAGGCATATTATGCCGTAAACCCCGATGCTTTTCCCGCGGAGCAGGAGATCATTGACTTTTTCCTTAAAAAATACGGCATGCACGAGGATAACCGCGATAAGATCGCGTATACCGACGCGCAGATCGACGCGCTCTTGCGTCTGTATTACGACATGGAATGCAATAATTTCGGCGGGCTGAATCAGTATATCTTTGCTGCCGATCTCTCGCTTACCACCATTACCAAGATCGAGGAGAGGGGCATTGCGGGCGTGGCGTTTGCGTATACCGTGCAAAGAAAGTATGAGTATCCCGGTTATGCTTCGCATATTCTCGGTACCATCGGGCAGATCTATGCCGAGGATTGGGAATATTACAAGGAGCTTGGCTATAACATGAACGATTACGTTGGTATTTCGGGATGTGAAGCCGCTTTTGAGCAGTATTTGCGCGGCGTGGACGGTGTCAAGGTGCTGGAATTTGACGCAAAGGGCAATTTGGTGGACGAATATTATAAAAAAACACCGATTGCGGGCAATGACGTCTATCTGACCATTGATATAAAGCTGCAGATCGCCGCCGAGGACGGACTTGCCGAGAATATCAAGTACATCCGTGACCGCGGCTATAATAAGGAGTGTCAGTCCGGTTCCTTGGTTGCTATGCACCCAAATACGGGCGAGGTGTTGGCAATTGCGTCCTATCCCACCTTTGACCTGACCACCTATAATATGGATTACAGCGACCTGTATGCCGATCCCGCGCAGCCGCTCTACAATCGCGCGCTGCAGGGTCTGTACGCCCCCGGCTCAACCTTTAAGCTGGGCATGGTGGTAGCGGGCATGCAGGAAAGCATCGTGGATGCAAATACCACGCTGTTTTGCGATAAAAAGTATACGTATTACAGCGGTTATCAGCCCGAATGCACGGGCAGACACGGCTACATCAATGCCGCCAACGCCATTTGCGTGTCCTGCAACTGCTATTTTTACGACCTTGGCAGACAGCTTGGCATTACCAGAATGAATCAGTACTGTGATTTTTACGGGCTGGGGCAAAAAACGGGCATTGAGCTTTATGAGGAGGTCGGCATTTTGGCGGGTGAGGCGTACCGCGAGCAAAACGGCTTGACCACCTGGCAGCCGGGTGATACCATTGCGGCGGCGATCGGACAGTCGGATAATACCTTCACGCCCATTCAGATCGCGTCTTACGTGTGCACCCTGCTCAACGGCGGCACGAGGTATTCCGCTCATCTTTTACACTCGGTAAATACGTATTTTACCAACGAGACGGTCAATTTGGTTTCCCCGACGGTGCTAAGTGAGATGAATATCTCGCAAAATACGCTGGATACCGTCAAACACGGCATGAAGCTCATGGTCGAGGATAGCGCGACCGTCAGCAATTTCATGCGCAACGTGCCCGTCACGGTGGGCGGCAAAACAGGTACGGCACAGATCGGCGGCAAGCAGATCGACAACGCGCTGTTTGTGTGCGCAGCCCCCTATAATAACCCCGAAATCGTCATTTCGGTCGTCATCGACAAGGGTGCGGGCGGTTCGTATTCCTCCCTTAGCGCAGCAAGGGTGCTTGAGGCGTATTATGGGGAGTAATGAAAAAGAAAAAAGAGCTGATTCAAGCAGGTTTGAGTCAGCTTTTTTTCATGCAATGGAAAATCAAACAAGGCGGATGCGCGCTGATAAGCCGTCCCCTTTGGGGAAGGGGGCCCGCAACGAACGAAACACAGTGGAGTGAGTGTCCGCGGGGAAAGGGGTTGTCTGAAGAAATAGGGCTTTGCTTCTGGGGATACGACGACAAAGCAGAACGGGTATTAAGCACATTCGATCATAGTATGCTATTCCAATCTCTTTGCGGCGGCCCCTTTCCCCGCGGTCGTTCCGCTTCACTGCGTTCTCGCTCCACTGCGGGCCCCCTTCCCCAAAGGGGACGGCTTTATAGCGCGTATCCGTTGTGCTTGCTAATCCGTTATGATTAAGAAAGAGCCGGCTTTTAAGCCGGCTCTTTTTTTTATTTACTCCCCGCTCTCGGGAAAATGCAACTCACCAAAGGTGGTCTCTTCCTCGGTGGGGATTTCCGTAAAGGGGTCGGTGGTTTGCTCCGATGCAGGCTGGGTGGTCTGCACGTCGGGCGCGGTTTCGGCGTTGGTCTCGGTCTGCGCGGTGCTGTCAATCTCGCCGTTTGGCGGTGTGGCAACAGAGATGCAACCGACAAGATACAGCGTCAAAACAAATGCTGAAAGAGTCAAAAGAGCTTTGCGCAAATCAATCACGCTTTCTGCCGACAAATGCCGCGCCAAGCAGCATGAGCATTGCAATTATTCCTGCACCTACAAAGCTCTTGCATCCGCTCGGTTCGGCAGGGGCAGGCTCGGTGACAGGCTCTGTTGTGGGTTCCTCTGTCGTGGGTGCTTCGGTCTCGGCTGCCACCTGTGCCAGCTCTTCAAGCTTGGCTGTCAGCGCCTCTGCATCGGCTTGCAGCGCGGTCAGCGCCTCATTTGCCTGCGTTTCGAGTGCCTTTGCGTCGTCTACCTCGTTAGTCAAGCCTTGTGCGGATGCCTTGGCAGCGTCGATCGCATCCATACCTGCCTTGACCTTGTCAAGCAGTGCCACAGCCTCTGCATAGATGGCGGGAGTCTTTTCGTTTGCGTTTTCCAAAGCCTTTGCAGCGTCAAGGGCAGCCGCGCCGCTCTCTGCAAGCAGGGCAGCGTCCTTGCTCATGGTGTCAAGCGCCTTTTTGACGTTATGCACGTCCACCAATTTCTGCTTGAATGCACCGAAATCGGCAATGCAGCCCTCGGGAATATATCCTTCGGTCAGCTTTTGCGCGTCCTCCTTGGTCTTGGCAAACGCCAGCACCGAGAAGGTCACGCTCAGCCCCTTATCGACCACGGGACCGTCAAAAATGTCAAAGCGCAGATTGTTGATCTTGCCTGCCCAACCGGGCTTTCTGTTCATGTCAATGATGATCCAGCTCCAATCGTCGCCCTTGGGGATCTCGTACCAAACGGTCTGACCGCCCACAGCGCCCATGGTGCTACCGCAGGCGTAGAAGATCGCGGAGGTGCTGGAGGAGACCGTCGTTCTGTCGGTCTTGACGCGCAGCACAATGTACTTGTATTCATCCGCGCTGACCTGACCAAGCGAGGTCATATCAAAGGCTGCGTAGGGGTCGTTGCTGTTTGCGTTGAGCTTGATGACCATGCCGCCCGCCTCTGCGTCGTAATAGGTGTCAACCGCGTTGTGGCCGCCCATGCACTCTGCCATCAGCTCGCCGCAAACGTACTCGGTGGAAATTTCCTTGTAATCAAAGAGCGGATATTCAATGTGATCCAGGCTGCCCTGCTTTTCGCAAACGGGCGTCTCATTCCAAACAAGGCCTACGCCGTTGATCACGGAGCGTCGAGAGCTGCCGATGATATTGCCTGCGTCGTCCTTTTTGGGGTCGGAGCCGTAGTTTCTTGCTACGTAGGTGGTACCGCTCTCACCCTCTTCCATCGTTACGAAGGTTGCAGAGCCGCCGCCGTCCATGTAAAATACGCTGTTGTAGCCAAGCTCCTGGCAGAACTGCACGCCCTTGGTGAAGTTCAGACCCAGATATTTGCCGGGCTCCTGCGCGTTAATGGTCAGCAGCATGACCTTGCCGTCGTCGTTATAGCCGATCAGCGTGGTGGGATATTCGGAGTTGTTGCCGTTGGGGGAGTAGATCTTGCCGTCGTTGAGCGTGATCATGTGTCCGCCGATGGCGTCCTCAACCGTGTACCAAAGCTCGGTGTTGCCCAGCTTATCGGTCAGATTGAGATCAAAGGAAACGGTGTCACCCACGGCAAAGTTGTTTTTCAGATCATTGACGCGGTTGCCGCGTGCGGTCAGCACAACGTTCTTTTCACCAAAGGTGGGTCTTGTGGAGGAATTTGCGGGGTAGATCGCCTTGACCGTACCCTTGACCTGACCGTTCAGGGTAAATGCGGAGGAGTCTACCTCGATCTCAATTTCGTAAGCGTCTGCAAGCGCGTAGTTTGTACTGTTGCAGCGGTAGTTATATACGATGAGCGAATTGTGCGCAGGCAGACGGTTGATGCCATCGGCTGCAAAATCCTTGCCCTTGGTCTCGTTCTTGACGGTAATATCCACGACGGGAATGCCGACAAGCGGCTGATTGGTTGCCGTGACGCCAAAGGACGCCTTGTCAGGGCTGGTCGTACCCTTTTCGGCGTTGGTGGCAACGTAGTTTTCCATGCCGATCTGCTGGGTAGCCCAGATCTCACCGTCGATCATGGTAAAGCCGCGCGGTACCTGCAGGATTTTGGTGGTTACCTGGCTGTTACTGTGTACGCTTGTCATCCAAAGGTCACCGTTAACGGCTGCCAGCACGGTCTGACCGGGGTGGGATGCGTTATAGGATGCGGAGGCACTGGTCATGGTCTCGCCCGAAACCATGTACTGTCCGCCGTTGATGACTTCAACCGAGAGGTTGGTGTTGGAAAGGTCACCCACGGCAACCCAAACCTCTCTGTCGCCGTACGTACCCGACAGCGTAATGGTATGGATCTGCACACCGGTGTCTTTTCCGTCTGCGGTGGTCACGTTCTGCACCTCTCTGCCGGTCTCACCGCTCAGCGTGCCGACGTCACTTTCGGTTTCTTCGGCATGTGCGGTCAGCGGAATAAGGGCACTTAAACAAAGGGTCAGGCTCAAAAAGATAATGAGAAATTTTTTCATGACTGATCTCCTTTTTTGTGTTTGGTTTTTATCAGAGTGACGGCAGCCAAAGGCAGGAGCAGACAAATGGGAAGAGCAAAGATGCTTTGACAGCCATCGCTATTTTGATCTTGTTCAAACTGATGCGGAGGGACGTATTCCAGCCCCGCACCTTGGGTGGGGATCTCAATGGTGGGCATTTCGGTTTCGGGCGTGGGGGGAAGCGTTTCTATTTCGATAGGATCGTCACCCTCTACGGGGATGCCGTTCTCGCGTGCGTATGCAACCCACGCGTCCATATCCTTGAAAAACAGCATATCGGATACGCATACGCGCTGTCCTGCGCTGATGTATTGGGCATAGTCCAGACGCATGCCGAGAATTTCGTCGGTCCAGGCTGGCCTGCCTGCCATTTCGTAGACTAAGTATTCCCATTTGCCGCCGTCGTAGGCTGCATTGATGGTACGCTCACCCTGGGCAAAGTCGAACCCTCCCGAGTAATAATACAGGGTAAAGCCCTTGCCGTTGATCAGCTTATCGGCTAACACGCGCAGCACGATCACGCTGTAATCCTCGGCACGCAGCATGGGCAAGCCCGTGATCTCGGAATAGGTCTGCAGGCTGAAGCTGACAAAGGGATCGTTAAAGGTCGCAATGGATTGCAAAATCAGATGTCCGTATTCGTCAAAGCTCACAACGGATTGGTTTTCACCGCTAAAGCAATCGGCAAGCGACTCGTCAAAGTAGGTAATCGCATCGGCTCTGCCCGAGGGGGCGCGCCCCTCCTCTTTGTAAATATCGGTGGGAGCTTTTCCTTGCTCGTGATGCTGGGTATAGGGCTGTGCGGCTGCGGCTTTTGCGCTCTCCTCGTCGTGATGGAAGGAGATTGACGCAATATTGGCATAGTCCTTTGTGGTGGCGTGCCCATCGATAAAGTCAAAGCGCAGACCGTACACCGTGCCCGCCCACATTTCCTCGTCGCACAGCGGAATGACGTATCTGTGCCACTCGCCGTCGTTTTTGGGCTGAAAATGTACGTCCACGCCGCCCGTAGGTCCACGCACCTCACCTGCGCACACAAACATGCGGAAAAGACCTTTCGAATTATGTGCAGGCGTTTGCAGCGTCATGACCGCGTAGCGGTAGTGGTCTGCATTGATCTGCACGTCCTGCGTTTCCTTGAGATAATTGCCAAGGTTGAAATAAATAAAGGGGTCATTCGTATCCACTGCAGGGAACAGACGGATATACGTACCTACGGTATCGTCCGCCATGATTGCCGCATCTACCGCGTTCGCGCCACTCAGATGCTCAAAGGGCGTGGCAGTCATATAGACTTCCAACTCCCCGTCGTAGTAATCTGGGGCGGTGGTATAAAAACGCATGCGCGAGATCTGCACCGTTTCGGTGCTGCTCAGCGTCAGCTTGCCGGCATATGGCGGTGTGTCCAGCGCAATGGTTGCAGTAAAGGTTCCGTCCTCGTTTTGCACAGATTCGCCGGACGACATGGAAAAGGAAAGTGCCGCGTCCGGGGGGCTTTGCAGCGTCAGCACGGTTGCCTGATCGGTCACGACTTCAAAGGATTGAAAATCGCGTAAATTATAGGCATCCAGCATCAGCGGTTCATTTGCCTGCAGCGTCAAAGTACCTTTTTGGGCACCCAAGGCGGCAAGATTGAGCTCACGATACGTTGTGGCAATCTTGTCAACCCGTCCGATTGAAACGTTTATCATAGCAAGCACGTCGATGACGTCTTCCTTGTCGGTGTACGCGCGCACGAACAGATCGTAGTAGCCGCGCGGCAGCTCGGACACGTCAATATCCAATGAAAAGCCTGCGGTTTCATAGGTATTGGGATTAAATTGCTTGGTATCGGGACGGGGCTTGACCGCGATGGAATTTCTTTTCCAGGTCTTACCGCCATCCATGGTGTATTCGTAGCGGCGGATGGTCTGATCGGTCTTGATCCAGCCCTCCAAGGACAGCACGTCGTCCGTGCCGTGCTCGTAGCCACGAACCACGATGGGCATATTGGTTGCGGAGACGTTGACCGGACCGTCCAAGGTAACCGAGTAATTTTTGATCTGCCCGGCAGAGACGCACACACAAAATACACCGCCAAGCAGCATTGCACACAGGACAATGCAACAAGCTTTTATGTAAAAGGAAGTTTTCATATCAATGCTCCTTTTGCTTACATTTTCTCATTCTATATTATACAATATATTTTTCTGTATGCAAAGGGGGATCGCAGCATTTTGGGGTTTTGACCAAAATTTTGGTGTATTGCACAAATGAGAATTTGTCATTCCAAGGCTTTTTCAGTTGCCCTTAGCGGATAACCACGTAAGACGGATGCGCGCTGCAAAGCCGTCCCCTTTGGGGAAGGGGGCCCGCAGTGGAGCGAAAACGCAGTGAAGCGGAACGCCCGCGGGGGAAGGGGTCGCCTGAACAGTACGGACTCGGCACATGGGGAAATGGCGACAAAACATAGTATGGTTATTATGTTTTTTAAGAAATGATACTTTCCCGATCTCCTCGCGCAACCCCTTTCCCCGCGGACACTCACTCCACTGCGTTGCGTTCGTTGCGGGCCCCCTTCTCGCTGCGGCTCGGTCACGCTCGGGTTCTGACATGCCACTGGCATGTCATTCATTACCCTCCCGCCGCTTCGCTACCCAAAGGGGACGGCTTTGCAACGCGCGTCCGCCCTGCTTATTCATCCGATGCAGGGACGACTTTATAAGTTTCCCCGTGGGGAGGTTTTGGCACGATATTGCCACGGACTGCGCGCAATAAAAAAGGGAGCTGCTTCAAATTTGAAGCAGCTCCTTCTTTATGGAATTTTGAAGTTATTTCAAATTAATCGAAATTAGTCCTTCTTCTTGATGCAAACGATGCCCAGAGCAACGATAGCAACAACTGCGCCAACGCTTACGATAGAGCCGCAGCCCTTTTCATCTTCAACGGGCTTGGTAGCAGTGGGCTTCTTCTCGGACTCTGCCTCGGTCTCTTCCTCGGTGGTCTCAACCTTTTCCTCGGTAGTTTCCTCGTCAGCCTCGGTCTCTTCCTCAAAGCCTGCGTATGCAATAGCCTCGTCCTCGGTTGCAAACATTGCTATCTCGTACAGGTAGATAATGGTATCTTCATCAGCGCCCATGGGGTCGAGTCTGAACTGGTTGTAGTTACCCTCGCAGTCGCCGGTCAGGTCGTAGATGATGTACTCGATCTCGCCGGTGCAATCGCAGGGCCAGTCGGTGGTGGTAGCGTATGCGGGATCTGCACCCGAAATTTCGCCTGCGCAGAAGAACAGCTCCATATCGTCCATGTAGCCTTCAACCTTGAGCTTGATTACGATAAAGGGGTAGGACTGGGAGTCAACCTGATCCAGGCTTGCCTTCTTGCAGTAGTTAGCCCAGTTCAGATATACGTAGGGGTCATCGGGCTTGGTGATCTTGAGCATTGCGCCTTCCCAAGCGGAGTTGTAGAACGCCTTGTTAATGCCGTTCTGGCTGCCCAGCAGCTTCATTCCCTGTGCGTCGCTGTTGAATACCAGCTTGGTGTTTACGAATTCCTTAGCCTCAGCCTCGGTGGTCTCTTCACCTGCAACGGTGGTTTCACCTTCAGCAGCAGTGGTTTCTTCAGCAGCAACTGCAGCAAGTGCAAAGCAGGAAGCAACCATCAGCATAGAAAGAATTAATGCCAATAATTTTTTCATGGTAAAATCTCCTTTTACATTAGATTGTACTTATCATTTTATACTATTATTGCAAAATTGTCAACAGAAACAAGAAAACTTTTTATAATTTGTAAATTTTAACGTCAAAACATCGGTTATTTACTGCCCGTGGTGCCAAGGTACGCGCCGTCTTGATAAGATACCGTATACGTACCCGCGTACAGCGTCGTGCCGTCAAGGCGCACGTAGGGCGTGACCGAAATGCTGACCTGACCGGTTGCATGGGCGGACAGCGTGGCGGTGTAAATATTGCCGCCAAGCTCTTGTGCGGTATAAATCTTGCCGCCGCCTTCAATGCGGTCGGTGATATCCGAGCCTGCAAGCGTCAGCTCGCGCGTGCCGTCCTGATCGGTCACGGCAAGAATAAAGCCGTAATCGCCGCGCGAAAGGGTGAATTCGGGGTCAATCAGCGCGCAAAGGCGCACGGTGAACTCCCCGTCCTTGGGATTGGTCTCCTGGCAGGCAAGGTAGCGCGCAGGGCAGGTGGGCAGCGGGGGAGAGGTCAGCGTCAGCGTGCCTTGGCAGCCGTCAACGCCCAAAGGCGTGGTGGTGCCGTCGTCCGCAACGGTATAAAAGGATGCCTTGTCCGGCACGGTGCAGCTCACGGTGTAATTGCCCGGCTGTGCCTCCTCGGACGAGGCAAAGGTCAAGGACAAAAACGCGCCGTCGATCTGCACGTTTTGCGCCGCGTCCAGCAGAACGTTGACCTTGCCGCCCGCGTCGTGATACGTCATCGTCAGCGTATCGCTTGCTTGCAGCAGCGTCACGCTTTTGAGCGTAAAAAGGGAAGCATCGTAATGTAATGAAATAAATCCGCCCGCAAGTGCGGTGGAGGGCAGAGAAAGGGTCAGCGTTGCATCCTGCCCGGGCTCGGCTTGCGCGGTCTGTGTCAACGATAGCTGCAGCGATGCATCCGCACCCGTTGGCAGTAAGAGCACCGAGAGCAGTAAGCTGCATATCAAAATAAAGCAAATGCGTGCCTTCACGTCCTTCTCCTTTCATTTTTGTAAAAATATACGTGTTGTATGCCTTTATTATACATAAAACTCCGAATTTTGTCAAGAAGGGCATGCTTTTCCATGTAAATGTGCGCGATGCGTGCGCATAATAATCATGACCCAGCCGTACGGGAATCGAACCGAATTGCCCGAGGGCGATGCATTTTCGCATCTTTCGGCGTGCTTTTACTCGCAAGATTGGTATCTTGCTTCGCAAAATCCCACCAAAATCTATCAAAAATGCATTCGCCCTCGGGTGCGAGCAGTTTTGACGCAGCAGATTTTTTTGAGCCCAAAAGCTTTTCCCGCAGGGCATACAGGCAGTATGTCCAAGGGAAACGCTGCAGGGATGGGGAAAATCTGCCCGTCAAAACCAACTTGGTTCGACTCCCGTACGGCTAAAATTACGG